>NZ_JBHMFT010000016.1:0-134714 GCF_051433195.1 Falsiroseomonas sp. E2-1-a20
TCGCCGGCCAACATCAACCGGCAGGCGGGTTCGGCCGGCGGCATTCCGCCGACGGGCACCATCGGGCCGGTGTCGTTCACCGACACCTTCACCTCCACGCCGCTGCTTGTCGGTGAGCTTTACACCATCTCGCTGCGCTCGACCGCGGGCGCCACGATCAGCCCCGGCGAGCCGGTTTCGGTGCCGGAGCCTACTTCGCTCGCGATCCTGGGTGCGGGCCTGTTCGGCCTCGGCCTGGTCCGCCGCCGTCAGCGTAACTGAGGCCTGACGAGGGGCGGCGCGGCGAAAAGCCCGCGCCGCCCCGGTGGCCTCAGGCCATGTTCACCATGATCGTCTTCTTGTGGGTGAAGTGCTCCAGCATCGATTCCAGCGAGGCTTCCTTGCCGAGCCCGCTGGACTTCACGCCGCCGTAGCTGAGGTTCGCCTGCACCACCAGGTTCTGGTTGATCTGCACCAGGCCTGCCTCCAGCCGATGCGCCAGGTCCAGGCCGACCTTCAGGTTGTTGGTCCAGAGCGAGGCGGCCAGGCCGTATTCGCTGTCATTCGCCTCCGCCAGCACCGCCTCCGGGTCGTCGAAGGGCTGGATGACGGTGACCGGTCCGAAGATCTCCTCCCGCACCAGGCGGCTTTTCGCATCGAGGCCGGTGAAGATGACCGGGCGGATGAACAGCCCCTTCTTCAGCGCCGGGTCGGTGGGCATGGCGGAGCAGACATGCGCGGTGGCGCCCGGCGTCCTGGTGCCTTCCTCGATGAAGCCCTGCACCTTGTCGAACTGGTCCTGGCTGATGATGGTGCCGATGTCGGTCTTCTCATCCAGCGGGTCCCCCATCACCATCTTGTCGACGGCGTCCTTCATCGCGGCAACGAAGCGGTCGAAGATCGGGCGCTCGACATAGATCCGCGACGCCGCGGTGCAGGACTGGCCCTGGCGGGTGAAGCGCATGGAGGTCAGCGCGCCGGAGACCGTCTTGTCGAATTCGCAATCGGCGAAGACGATCATCGGCGACTTGCCGCCGAGCTCCAGCGTCACCGGAATCAGCTTCTCGGCCGCCGCGCGGGCGACGATCTTGCCGGTCTCGACCGAGCCCGTGAAGGTCACCTTCTTCACCAGCGGATGCGCCACCAGCGGCGCGCCGCATTCCGGGCCCTGGCCCGAGACCATGTTGAAGACGCCGGGCGGCAGGATGCGGTTCAGGATCTCGCAGATGCGCAGCACGGTCAGCGGCGCTTCCTCCGCACTTTTCACCACCACGGCGTTGCCGGCCACCAGCGCGGGCGCCACCTTCAGCGCCATCAGCAGCATCGGCACGTTCCACGGGATGATGGCGCCGACCACGCCGAGCGGCTCCCGCACCGTCACCGACAGCACGTTGGGGGCGAAGGGCACGCTCTCGCCCTTCAACTCGCCGCCGAGGCCGCCGAAGAATTCGAAAACGTCGGCCACGACATTCGCCTCGACGCGCGACTCGGTGCGCAGCGCCTTGCCGGTTTCCAGCGCGATCAGCAGGCCGAGTTCATCGACATGGGCGCGGATGGCGGCGGCGCAGGCATGCACCAGGGCGCCGCGCTTGCGGGCCGGCACCTTCGCCCAGGCCTTCTGCGCCTTCGCGGCGGACTGCACGGCCGCATCCACATCCGCCGCATCGCCTTCAGCCGCCTGGCCCACTTCGAGGCCGGTCGCCGGGTTCACAACGGCGAAGGTCCTGCCGGACCGCGCCGGCACATAGCGGCCGTCGATCAGGTGCACGCCGGACAGCGCCTTCGCCAGTGCGAAGGGGTCGGTGCTGGGGGCCTCCGGAGTCTTGTGGGGCTGGTCGAGCATGGGTTTCCTCCCAGGTGGTCGCGGCCCTATAAGCGCGGGCCGCGGGGGCATGATGGCCGTCGGCCGGAACATGCGTCGGCACGGGCCGGGCCGCAATGCCGGGTCGGCCACCAACGAAGGGACTGGAGTTATCATGGAGAAGGCGCCGAGTGGCCCGCTGCGGGGCCTCAGGGTCCTCGACCTCACCCGGGTGCTGGCCGGCCCGACCTGCACGCAGATGCTGGGCGACCTCGGCGCCGAGGTCATCAAGATCGAGCGGCCGGAAGCCGGCGACGACACGCGCGGCTTTGCACCGCCGGTCTGGCCGGAGACGAAGGAAAGCGCCTACTTCCTCGGCGTGAACCGCAACAAGAAGTCGCTGACGCTGGATATCTCCAAGCCCGAGGGCCAGGACATCATCCACCAGCTGCTGGATGGCTGCGACATCCTGGTCGAGAACTTCAAGGTCGGCGCGCTGGCCAAGTATGGCCTCGGCTTCGAACAGCTCTCGCAGAAATTCCCGGGGCTGATCTACTGCTCCATCACCGGCTTCGGCCAGACCGGCCCCTATGCACCGCGCCCGGGCTACGATTCGCTGATCCAGGCGATGGGCGGCGTGATGTCGCTGACCGGGGAGCCCGACGGGCTGCCGCAGAAGGTCGGCGTGCCGGTCGCGGACCTGTTCGCGGGCCTGTATGGCTGCATCGGCATCCTGGCGGCGCTGCGCCACCGCGAACGCACGGGGCAGGGGCAGCAGGTGGATATCGGCATGCTGGACACCAGCGTGGCCTGGCTGGCGAACCAGGGCATGAACTTCCTGGCGACCAAGGAAAACCCGGCGCGGCTGGGCAACCAGCATCCGAACATCGTGCCTTACCAGGTGTTCCCGACGCGGGACGGCCACATCGTGCTGTCCGTCGGCAACGACCCGACCTTCGCCCGCTTCTGCGAGGTGACGGGCCAGCAGGCGCTGCTGTCCGACGAGCGCTTCGCCACCAACGCGTCCCGCGTCGCGAACCGGGAGTTCGTGACGCAGACGCTGACGCCGGTGATGCAGTCCCGCAGCACCGATGAATGGGTGACGGCGCTGGAGGCCGCGAAGATCGGTTGCGGCCCGATCAACACGCTGGAGAAGGTGTTCGCCGACCCGCATGTTCAGGCGCGGAAGGTGGTGGTGGAGATGCCGCATTCCTCCGGCGCCACGGTGGAGGTCATCGCCAACCCGGTGCGGCTGTCCGCGACGCCGACGGATTACCGCGTCGCGCCGCCGCTGCTCGGCGAGCATTCGGAGGATGTGCTCTCCGGCCTGCTCGGCATGAGCGAGGCGCAGATCGCGGCGCTGCGGACCAAGGGCATCGTCTGAATGCGACGCGGAAGGCTGCGCTACCTGCTGGGTGCGGCCTTCTTCGAGCTGGCCTGGACCGAATGGGGGCCGCAGGACGGCGCGCCCGTGGTCTGCGTGCATGGCCTGACCCGGAATGGGCGGGATTTCGACATGCTGGCGCAGGCGCTGGCTGGGGCCGGGCGGCGCGTGTTCTGCCCGGACCTGCCGGGGCGCGGCTTATCGCAATGGCTGCCGGATGCGCGGATGTATGCGCCGCCCGCCTATGTCACGGCGCTGGCGCATCTGCTGGCGAGGCTGGAGGGGCCGGTCGATTGGGTCGGCACCTCGCTGGGCGGCATCTGCGGCATGATGGTGGCCGCCGCCGAAGGCCACCCGATCCGCCGGCTGGTCCTGAACGACATCGGCAGCCGGGTGCCCGAGGCCGCAGTCGCCCGCATCGCACGCTACATGCAGCAGGAATTGCGCTTCGACGACCTGGCGGGGCTGGAGGCGCATCTGCGCGAGGTGCACGCGCCCTTCGGGCCACTCACCGACGCGGCGTGGCGGCACATGGCGGAGACCAGCGCGCGGGCCCTGCCGGATGGCGGCATCGCGCCGCATTATGACCCGGCGATCGGCCTGCCCTTTGCGCAAGCCGCGCAGGGGCCGATCGAACTCGGCGCGCTGTGGGACCGGGTGCGCGGGCCGGTTCTGCTGCTGCGCGGCGCCGAGAGTGATGTTCTGGAGGCGTCGACGGCCGCCGAGATGGCAAGTCGACCGGGGGTACAACTGCTGGAGATCGCTGGCGCGGGGCATGCGCCGGCGCTGGTGGATGCGGATCAGGTGCTGCGGGTCGTGGCGTTTTTGGCCTGACCAGGCAGCCTTGCCACCTGGTCTCGCATTACTGACGGCTCAGTTTCTCGCGCATGATGCCGAGCCAGGCAATGACGATCGCGATCAGAAAGCCCACCGGAATGTTTTGAACTGTCGTCGTGGGCTGACAGAGAGCGTCATAGTGGCCCTTATGCTGCTGTACCAAAGCTGAGACCATCTCATTCTGGTCGTTCGCTTCCTGAAGAAAATGTTGAATGATTTGAGGTATCGAGGGACGAAGATTGGATTGCTGGAGGGCTTCAAGCTGGGAAAGAATGTCGACTGCCAAGCCATAAACCCTGCTGAGCGCTGAACTCTGGTCACGAATGGACTGATTCGTACGCCAACGCTGCTGGCGTGGTTGCCGAACCGCGATTTGCTTGCGCAGGTCAAGCATATCCGATCGGCTCTTAAGCTGCTGCAGCGCGCTATTGAGATCCCTGCGTAGCTTGTCGATCTGCGCCTGATTGTCAGTGTGATCTGGGTCGCCAGGATTGGTTCCAGGCGGAGCGAGAAAGGCGGGATGGCGGACCATTGCCGCCTGGATGGCCCGCAGGGTCGCCTCGATGGCGGGAAGTCCCGATGCCACAGCCAACTCCCGTCTGAAGCGAGGTTGTTGCCGTCAACAAGCTACCGACGTTGCAATATCATTTCAATATCCTTTTGTCTGACGCGCGGCGTCATTCAAGGGCGCAGTTCGCGTCGGAATTTTCGCGGTGGCGTTACCCGATCCAAGGATAACCAACCATTTCGGAGAGCCCACCACTGCCAGCGGCTCAGTGCGAACCTTGGCGGGGAGGGAAGGGATGGAAGCCGCAGGTCCTTCCCGTCGAACGTCACCCTGTCTGCCACCCTTCCTTTGCGCACGGCATGAAGCCGCCACCATGCAATGGCCTTGGCTTGATCGTCTCGGGCATGGGTGAAGGAAACCAGCGCTTCCACCTCCGCCCGCTGTGCGCGTATTGCTGCAAGGTCGTTCACGTCTACCCCGCCCGCAGCTTCCGAGCGGCCTCCACGGCAAAGTAGCTCAGCACGCCATCCGCGCCGGCGCGCTTGAAGCCGAGCAGGCTCTCCATCATCGCCCGGTCATGGTCGAGCCAGCCATTGCGCACCGCGGCCATGATCATCGCGTATTCGCCGGACACCTGGTAGGCGAAGGTCGGCACCGCGAAACGGTCCTTCACCCGGCGGACGATATCCAGGTACGGCATGCCGGGCTTGACCATGACCATGTCCGCCCCCTCCGCCAGGTCCAGCGCCACCTCGCGCAGCGCCTCGTCCGAATTGGCCGGGTCCATCTGGTAGGTCTTCTTGTCGCCGCCCTTCAGCGAGGCGCCGGAGCCGACCGCGTCGCGGAACGGGCCGTAGAAGGCGGAGGCGTATTTGGCGGCATAGGACATGATGCGGGTGTGGATCAGGCCCTTGGCGTCCAGCGCCGCCCGGATCGCGCCGACGCGGCCATCCATCATGTCGGAGGGCGCGATGACATCGATGCCGGCCTCGGCCTGGATCACCGCCTGGACGGTCAGCACCTCCAGCGTCTCGTCATTGGCGACATACATGCCGCCGGGGCCGTCGCGCAGCACGCCGTCATGGCCGTGGTCGGTGTAGGGATCCAGCGCCACGTCGCCGACCAGGCCGAGGTCCGGGAACTCCCGCTTCAGCAGGCGGGCAGCGCTGCACATCAGGTTCTCCGGGTTCTTCGCCTCGGTCCCTTCGCCATCCTTCCGCGCCGTATCGGTCGCCGGGAAGATCGCGATGGCGGGAATGCCGAGCTGCGCGGCCGGTGCGACATGCGCCGCCAGCCGGTCCAGCGTCACACGCTTGACGCCGGGCATGGAGGCGACCTCGGTCTCGATGCCGCTGCCCTCGATCAGGAAGATCGGCCAGATCAGGTCGTCGACCGTGAGCTTGTTCTCAGCCACCAGGCGGCGCGTGAAGGCGTCGACGCGGTTGCGGCGCGGCCGTATCGCGGGGAAGCCGCTCATGCCGCGGCGGCCAGGGCCTGGTCGAGATCGGCGATGATGTCGTCGATATGCTCGATGCCGATCGACAGCCGGACATAGCCGGGGGTGACGCCGGAGGCCGCCTGCTCCTCCACCGAAAGCTGGCTGTGGGTGGTGGTGGCCGGGTGGATCGCCAGCGACCGCGCGTCACCGATATTGGCGACGTGGTAGAACATCTTAAGCGCCTCGATGAACTTCCGGCCGGCGTCGGCGCCCGCCTTCAACTCGAAGCCCATCAGCGAACCATATCCGCCCTTCAGCGCCGCATCGGCCCGCCTGCGGCTTTCGCCGCTCTGCTGGCTCGGGTGGATCACCTTCGCCACGGCCGGGTGCCCGGCGAGGAATTCCGCGACCTTCACCGCATTGGCGCAATGGCGCTCCATCCGCAGCGGCAGCGTCTCCAGCCCCTGCAACGTCAGGAAGGCGTTCATCGGCGCCATCGGCGCGCCGAGGTCGCGCAGCAGGATGACGCGCATGCGGATGATGTAGGCAACCGGCCCCATCGGCTTCACCGCCTGGGTCCAGACGGCGCCATGGTAGCTCGGGTCCGGCTTGTTCAGGGTCGGGAAACGGGCGGCATTGGCCTCCCAGTCGAAGTTGCCGCCATCCACCACGACACCGCCGATGCTGGTGCCGTGGCCGCCGATCCACTTGGTGGTGGAGTGCATGACGATGGCCGCCCCCAGCGCCAGCGGCTTGCACAGGATGGGGGCCGCGGTGTTGTCCATGATCAGCGGCACGCCGATCCCGCGGCCGAGCGCCGCCACCTCCGCGATCGGGAAGACCTGCAGCTTCGGGTTGGGCAGGGTCTCCGCGTACCAGCAGCGGGTGCGGTCATCGGTGGCGCGGACGAAGGCCTGCGGGTCCGCCGGGTCCACGAAGCGGACCTCGATGCCGAAGGATTTCAGCGTGTTGGCGAACAGGTTCCAGGTGCCGCCGTAGAGGTCCGTGGAGGAGACGATGTTGTCCCCGGCCTCGCACAGGTTCAGCACGCAGAAGGTCGTGGCCGCCTGGCCGGAGCCCACGGCGAGCGCCGCCACGCCACCTTCCAGCGCCGCCACGCGCTTCTCCAGCACGTCCACGGTGGGGTTCATGATGCGGGTGTAGATGTTGCCCATCTCGGCCAGGCCGAACAGGCGCTGGGCGTGGCCGGTGTCCTGGAACTGGAAGGACGTGGTCTGGTGGATCGGCACCGCCACGGACCCCGTGGTCGGATCGGCGCGCCAGCCGGCGTGCAGCGCGATGGTTTCCGGCTTGTCCGATGCGGCCATGGTCGTGTTCTCCTGGTCCCGGGGCGATTCCTTGGGCGCATCCGTTCCATGCCGCGGGGGGCGGAGGCAAGGGTGAGGCTGGGCCCCTCCGCCGCGGGCGCGCCGGAGGCGATGTTTCTCCCGTTGCGGTGGCGATCGGAAAACGCTGCCCCGCGTCAGCAACCCTGCCCGTGACGCAAGATATGGCGGCGGAGGTTTCGTGCCGCCACACGGCGTGGTAACTCCGCCGGCATGAGCCCCGCCGATATCCCCATCGCCCTCGGCAACGACCATGCCGGCACCGAATTGAAGGCGACGCTGCGCGCGGCGCTGGAGGCGGCCGGCCATCCGGTGCTGGACCTCGGCACCCATGGCACCGAGAGCGTCGACTATCCCGATTTCGCCGCCGCCGTCTGCGCCGCCGTCACCGAGGGCCGCGCCCGCTTCGGCGTGCTGGTCTGCGGCACCGGCATCGGCATCTCGATCGCCGCCAACCGCAACCCGGCCATCCGCTGCGCCCTGGTGCAGGACAGCACCGGCGCGCGGCTGACGCGGCAGCACAACGACGCCAACGTCCTGGCCCTCGGCGCCCGCATGATCGGTGCGGAAGTGGCGCTGGACGCCCTGCGCACCTTCCTCGCCACGCCATATGAGGGCGGCCGGCATGACCGCCGGGTCCTCAAGCTCAGCCCCGCATGGAGCCCCTCGCCATGAACGAGACAACCCCGGCGGTGACCCCCGCCCGCTTCTTCCAGGCCCCGGTGGCCGAGACCGACCCGGACATCGCCGCGACGCTGCGCGACGAGCTGATCCGCCAGCAGGACGGCATCGAGCTGATCGCCTCGGAGAACATCGTCTCCAAGGCGGTGCTGGAGGTGCAGGGCAGCGTGCTGACCAACAAATACGCCGAGGGCTATCCCGGCCGCCGCTACTATGGCGGCTGCGAGGTGGTGGACATCGCGGAGACGCTGGCGATCGAGCGCGCCAAGAAGCTGTTCGACTGCGGCTTCGCCAACGTCCAGCCGCATTCCGGCGCGCAGGCCAACCAGGCGGTGTTCTTCGCCCTGATGCAGCCGGGCGACACCTTCATGGGCCTGGACCTGGCCGCCGGCGGCCACCTGACGCATGGCGCGCCGGCCAACCAGTCCGGCAAGTGGTTCAAGGTCGCGCCCTACACGGTGCGGCGCGAGGACCAGATCATCGACATGGATGAGGTTTCTCGAATTGCGCGGGAGACCAAGCCCAAGATCATCATCGGCGGCGGCTCCGCCTATGCCCGGACCTGGGACTTCGCCCGCTTCCGGGAGATCGCGGACGAGGTCGGCGCGGTGTTCATGGTGGACATGGCGCATTTCGCAGGCCTGGTCGCCGGCGGCGCGCACCCTTCGCCGTTCCCGCACGCGCATGTCGTGACCACCACCACCCACAAGACCCTGCGCGGCCCGCGCGGCGGCATGATCCTGACGAACGACGAGGCGCTGGCCAAGAAGTTCAACAGCGCGGTCTTCCCAGGCCTGCAGGGCGGCCCGCTGATGCATGTCATCGCCGCCAAGGCGGTGGCGTTCGGAGAGGCGCTGCGCCCGGAATTCCGCGCCTATGCGAAGCAGGTGGTGCTGAACGCCAAGGCGCTGGCGGCGGAGCTGAAGGGGCAGGGGCTCGACCTGGTCGCCGACGGCACCGACAACCACCTGGTGCTGGTCGACCTCCGCCCGAAGAAGCTGACCGGCAAGGCCGCCGAGGGCGCGCTGAACCGCGCCCACCTGACCTGCAACAAGAACGGCATCCCCTTCGACCCGGAGAAGCCGATGGTGACCTCCGGCGTCCGCCTCGGCAGCCCGGCCGCGACGAGCCGCGGCTTCGGGGAGGCGGAGTTCAAGCTGGTGGGGCAGATGATCGGGGAAGTGCTGGACGGCCTCGCCAGGTCCAACGCGCCGGAGGCCAACGAGGCCGTGGAGCAGGCCGTGAAGGCGCGCGTCCTCGAACTCTGCAGCCGCTTCCCGATCTACGGCTGAGACCGATGCGCGCAAGCCCCCCTTTGCCGCCAGCAAAGCCCTCCACCCCCAGCGGGGGGAGAGGGTTGGGTGAGGGGGGGCGTGCCAAGTCCTGGGCGCGCTCCGAAACCTGCGCGACCCCCTCACCGAACCCTCTCCCCCTTGGAGGGGGAGAGGGCACTGCTGGCGTGCCTCCGGCACAGCCGAGGGCCTAAATTCATGCGCTGTCCTTTCTGCGGGCACGACGACACGCAGGTGAAGGACAGCCGTCCGGCGGAGGATGGCGCCTCGATCCGCAGGCGCCGGTCCTGCCCCGCCTGCGGCAACCGCTTCACCACCTTCGAGCGGGTGCAGCTGCGCGAACTGCTGGTGATCAAGACCGATGGCAGGCGGGTGCCCTTCGACCGGGACAAGCTGGCACGCTCCGTCCGCGTCGCGCTGCGCAAGCGGCCCTTCGACGAGGAACGGATCGAGCGCATCGTCAACGGCATCCAGCGCCGCCTGGAAGTGGAAGCCGACAGCGAGGTGCCGTCCCGCCGCATCGGCGAGGTGGTGATGGAAACGCTGCGCGACGTGGACGAGGTGGCCTATGTCCGCTTCGCCAGCGTCTACCGCAACTTCCGGGAAGCCAAGGATTTCCGGGCGTTCCTGGGGCAGATCGAAGGCTCCTGATGCCGGACGACGCTTTGCACATGCGCGCCGCGCTGGCGCTGGCGGCGCGTGGGCTGGGCAATACCTGGCCCAACCCGGCGGTCGGCTGCGTCATCGTCAGCAACGGGCAGGTGGTGGGTCGCGGCTGGACCCAGCCGGGCGGGCGGCCGCATGCGGAGACGGAGGCGCTGAAGCGCGCCGGCGCCGCCGCACGTGGCGCCACCGCCTATGTCACGCTGGAGCCCTGCTGCCATTGGGGCCGCACGCCACCCTGCACGGATGCGCTGGTCGCCGCCGGCGTCGCGCGGGTGGTGGTGGCGCTGCGCGACCCGGACCCGCGGGTCGATGGCGCCGGCCTCGCACGGCTGCGCGCCGCCGGCGTGTCGGTGGAGGAAGGGCTGCTGGCGGCGGAAGCGGCCGCGCTCAACGCTGGCTTCATCAAGCGGCAGCTTCTCGGCCTGCCGATGGTGACCCTGAAGCTCGCTACCTCCCTCGATGGCCGCATCGCCACCGTCACCAAGGAAAGCCGCTGGATCACGGGGCCGGAGGCACGCCGCGCCGCCCATGCCCTGCGCGCCCGGCACGATGCCATCCTGGTCGGCAGCGGCACGGTGATCGACGACGACCCGGACCTGACCTGCCGGCTGCCCGGCGGCGTGCCGGTGCCGGCGCCGCGCATCGTGGCCGATGCCAGGCTGCGCATCCCGGTGGGATCACGCCTGGTGCGAACGGCGCGGGAGATCCCGACCCTGGTCGCCACCACCCCGGGCCATCCCGAAGCCGCCCTGGCGCCGCTGCGGGACGCCGGGGTCGAGATCATCGAGGTCGCGCCGGGCCCGGAGGGGCTCGCGGCCCGGTCCATCCTTTCCGCGCTCGCCACCCGCGGCATCACCCGCGTGCTGGCGGAAGGCGGCTCCGGCATCGCGGCGTCGCTGCTGCGGGAGGGGCTGGTCGACCGGCTCGCCTGGTTCCACGCGCCGATGGTGATCGGCGGTGATGGCATCCCTGCCTCCTATCAACTGCCATTGATGGAACTTGCCAGGGCGCCCAAGTTCCGCCGCGTGGCCAGCCGGCCCCTGGGGGCGGATGTGCTGACCGAATTCGAGCATGAGGCAGGCTGAATGTTCACCGGGATCGTGACCGGCATGGGGGAGGTGGTCGCGATCACCCCGATCGGCGAGGGCCGCGACATGCGGCTGCGCATCGCGGCCCCGGCCGGCTGGCTGGAGGGTGCGGCGCTTGGCGCCTCCATCTGCTGTTCGGGCTGCTGCCTGACGGCGGTGGCCTATGACGGCGACCAGTTCGAGGTGGAGGCGAGCGCCGAGACACTGGCCAAGACCACGCTCGGCGTCTGGCAGGTCGGGCGCCGGGTCAACCTGGAACGCTCCCTGAAGCTGGGCGACGAGATGGGCGGGCACATCGTCTCCGGTCATGTCGACGGAGTCGGCAGCGTGCTGGCGGCAACCCCGGAGAACGGCTCCACCCGCTGGACCTTCGGCCTGCCGGCCAGCCTGGCGCCCTTCGTGGCCCGCAAGGGCAGCGTCGCCGTGGATGGCTGTTCGCTGACGGTGAACGAGGTCACGGCGGACAGCTTCGGCGTGAACATCATCCCGCACACGGCGGAGGTGACGGGCTTCGGCACCTTGCGCGCCGGCGATGCCGTGAACATCGAGATCGACATGTTTTCCCGCTACGTCGCGCGACTGATGGAGTTCCGGGCATGAACGTCCAGCCTGTGCGCACTAGCTTCCACGAATTCCTCAGCCCGACCGAGGAACTGCTCGAGGAAGCCCGCCGCGGCCGCATGTTCATCCTGGTGGATGACGAGGACCGGGAGAACGAGGGCGACCTGGTGATCCCGGCGCAGTTCGCGACGCCGGATGCGGTCAACTTCATGGCCAAGCACGCCCGCGGGCTGATCTGCCTGGCGCTGGCGCGGCACCGCGTGGAGCAACTCGGCCTGCCGCTGATGGCGCAGTCCAACGGCACGCGCCACGCCACCGCCTTCACCGTGTCCATCGAGGCGCGGGACGGCGTCACCACCGGCATCTCCGCCGCCGATCGGGCGCGCACCATCGCGGTGGCAATCAACCCGGAACTGGGGCGGGAGCATATCGTCACGCCGGGCCACGTCTTCCCGCTGGTGGCGCGGGAGGGTGGCACGCTGGTCCGCGCCGGGCATACCGAGGCGGCGGTGGATTTCGCGCGCCTCGCCGGGCTGAACCCCTCCGGCGTGATCTGCGAGATCATGAACGACGACGGCTCCATGGCCCGGATGCCGGACCTCGTCGCCTTCGCGCAGCATCATGGCCTGAAGCTCGGCACCATCGCGGACCTGATCGGCCACAGGCGCCGCACGGAACGCCTGGTGCGGCGGGTGGAGGAAGGCAGCATCGAGGGCATCGGCGGCACCTGGCGCGTCATTGTCTATGCCTCGACGCTGGACCAGGGCGAACACCTGGCGCTGGTGAAGGGCGACCTCTCGACGCCGGCGCCGGTGCTGGTGCGGATGCACGCGACCTCCCTGCTGCGGGACCTGGTGGCGGGGCAGGCGGAGGAGGATCTGCACGCGGCGATGCGCAGCATCTCCGCCGCCGGGCGTGGCGCGGTGGTGCTGATCCGCGACTGGCGGCCGGACGGGCTTTCGCAGCAGTTGCGGCTGGGGCGGGACCGCCGCGCGAACACGCCGGAAATCCGCGACTACGGCATCGGAGCGCAGATCCTGGCCGATCTGGGCTTGCGCGACATCATCCGCCTGTCCGACAACCCCCGGCCGCTGGTCGGGCTGGAAGGCTACGGCCTCAGCGTGGTCGAGACGCGGCCGATACCGAAGGACCCGACGTGAGCACCAAGGACGCACCGCAACGCCAGGCCCAGGCCCTGGCCGGGTCGCCACCCCGGCTGCTGGTCATCCAGGCGCCGTACTATGCCGAGGTCGTCGGCGGCATGCTGGCCGGCGCACAGCGGGTGGTGCACCAGGTTGGCGGCGCCATGGAGGTGGTGGAGGTCGCCGGGGCCTTCGAACTGGCCGCGGCGCTGCGCATGGCGCTCGCCGCGCCGGGGCGGTGGGACGGCTACCTGCTGCTCGGCTGCGTGGTGAAGGGCGAGACTGACCATTACGACTTCATCTGCGACGCGGTCTGCCAGGGCGTCATGGCGATCTCGGCCGAGACCGGCGTGCCGCTGGGCTTCGGGCTGCTGACGGTGGAAAACCTGGACCAGGCCATGGCGCGGTCGCGCGACGACAGCCACAACAAGGGTGCGGAGGCGGCGCATGCGGCGCTTGGCCAGATCGCGCTGAAACGAAGGTGGGCGCTGTGAGCGGGCGGGAATCGGGCAAGGCGCAGGCGGGCCGACCGCGCACGGGCGCACGAGTCGCCGCGGTGCAGGCTCTTTTTCAAAGCGAGCAGGCCGGCGAGAGCCCGGAATCGGTCATCGCCGAATTCGTCCGCCATCGCCTCGGCCCCAATGCGGCGGATGAGGGCTTCGGCGAGGGGCGCATTCCGGACGCCGACGCCAAGCTGTTCGCCCGCATCGTCCGCAACACCGCGGCGAAGATCGAGAGCCTGGACGAGACCATCGGCCGCGCGCTCGCCAAGGACTGGCCGCTGGAAAAGCTGGACCCGGTGCTGCGCGCCCTGCTGCGGGCGGCGGCCGGCGAGCTGGCGACGCCGAACGATCCGCCGGCCCGGGTCGTCATCAACGAGTACCTGGACATCGCCAACGGCTTCTTCGTCGGCGACGAGCCGCGCTTCGCCAATGGCGTGCTGGATGCGCTGGCGCGTTCGCTGCGCGCGGATGAGTTCACCGCGGCACCGCGCGGATAGCGGTTCGAGGCAGGCATCGAACGGTGGGTGAGGGGGACGTATCGAACCGTGAACCGCCTTTTATTCCTGTACAGCCCCCCTCACCCAACCCTCTCCCCCCTGCGGGTGGAGAGGGCTTTTGCCGCGGACTGCTAGCGCATGTCGCTGCCCGCCGAGTTCGGGCTGATCGCGCGCCATTTCGCGCCGCTGGCGGGTGAGGGGGCGCTTGGGCTCGGCGACGATGCCGCGCTGCTCGACCCGCCGCCGGGCCGGACGCTGGTGCTGGCGGCGGATGCGATGGTGGCGGGGGTGCATTTCCTGCCCGACGACCCGCCGGATTCCATCGCCCGCAAGCTGCTGCGGGTGAACCTGTCCGACCTCGCGGCCATGGGGGCGGTGCCGCTGGCCTACCTGGTCACCACGGCCTTCCCGCGCGGCGTCGCGCAGGACTGGGTCGCGTGTTTCGCGGCCGGGCTGGCGGCCGACCAGGCGGAGTTCGGCGTGGCGCTGCTCGGCGGGGATACGGTGGCGACCGATGGGCCGGCGAGCTTCTCACTGACCATCCTCGGCCATGTCGCGCCAGGTACCGCGCTGCGGCGCGTGGGTGCGCGGGTGGGGGATGACGCCTGGGTCTCCGGCAGCATCGGCGACGGCGCGCTGGGGCTGCTGGCGCTGACCGGGCGGCTGCCGGCCGATGCCGAATTGGCAGACCGCTACCGGCTGCCGCGGCCGCGCCTGGGCCTGGGGCAGGCGCTGGTCGGGCTGGCACGGGCGGCGATGGATGTCTCGGACGGGCTGGTGCAGGATTTCGGGCATCTGGCGCGGGCGGCCGGCTGTGGCGTGGAGATTCGGGCAGAAGACGTGCCGCTCTCGGCCCCGGCCGGCGCCGCGCTGGCGGCCGATCCGGCGCTGCGGTCGCGCATCCTGACCGGGGGCGACGACTATGAACTGGCCTTCGCCGCCGATCCCGCCGACGCCGACCGCATCCGGGCTGCCGGCCTTGCCGCCGGCGTGCAGGTGACGCGGATCGGCCGCTTCGTGGCGGGGGAGGGTGTCCGGGTGCTGGATGCCGCGGGCGAATCGGTTCAGTTATCGGGCAGCGGCTGGAGCCATTTCTGATGCAGAGTGCAGAGCGCGCGATGAAGCGCGATGTCCGGCTGCTGTTCTTCTGCCAGGCGCTGATGAACGCCTCGGTCGTCGGGCAGGTCGCGATGGGCGCGCTGGTCGGCTACAGCCTGGCCAGCGACAAATCCCTGGCGACGCTGCCGCTGGCCTTGCAGATGGTGGCGACCATGGCGGCCTCCATCCCGGCCGGCATCATCTTCGCCCGGCTCGGGCGGCGGGTCGGGTTCTTCGTCGGCGCCGCGGGGTCCTTCATCGGCGCGCTGACCTTCGCGCTCGGCATCTGGATGGGCGATTTCTGGGTCTATTCGGCCGGCGCGATCCCGGCGGGAATCGGCTTCGGCATCGCCCAGCACTACCGCTTCGCCGCCGCCGAGGTCGCCTCCCCGGCCTATCGCCCACGCGCCATCTCCCTGGTCATGGCGGGCGGCGTGCTGGCGGCGATCTTCGGGCCGGAGCTGGTGAAGCACAGCAAGGACATGTTCGCGCCCTTCCTGTTCCTCGGCACCTACCTGCTGCTGGCGCTGCTGCCGATCATTTGCGCCGTGCTGCTGACCATGGTGCGCCTGCCGCCGGCGCCGCCGCGGCCGAAGGTGGCGACCCCGGTGTTCGAGATCATCCGCCGCCCGGCCTTCCTGGCCGCCGCCGGCACCGCCGCCATGGCCTACGGCACCATGAACCTGCTGATGACCTCGACCCCGCTGGAGATGATGGCCTGCGGCTTCGGCGTCGGCGCCAGCGCCACCGTGATCCAGGCGCATGCGGTGGCGATGTTCGGGCCGGGCTTCTTCACCGGCCGGCTGATCGCCCGCTGGGGCGCGCGGCGGATCATCGCGGCCGGAGTCGGGCTGAACGTGCTGTGCACCGGCGTCGCCATCCATGGCGAGACCTTCGGCCACTTCGTCGTGGCGCTGGTCCTCCTGGGTCTCGGCTGGAACTTCATGTTCGTCGGCGCCACGACCCTGCTGGGCGAGGCCCACAGCACGGAGGAGCGGGTGCGGGCGCAGACGGCGAACGACTTCATCGTCTTCGGCACCGTCGCCTGCACGGCGCTGGCCTCCGGCGCGGTGCACGCCCAGGCGGGCTGGGTGGTCCTGAACCTGCTGGTACTGCCGGCGCTGGTGCTGGCGCTGGGACTGACGCTGTGGATGCGGCCGGCGGTCGCGAAGCCGGCTTAGGCTTGAAGCCTAGCGGCTCGGCGCGCCGATGGTCTGGCCGGTGCCGCCGGTCTGGCCGCCGACGCCGGGCGCCAGGCGGCCGAGGTTGCCGAACAGCTGCTGCAGGATGGTGCGGTCATTGCCCGGCGAGGGCGTGATGCGGCTGACCACGGCGACGTCGCGGCCTTCCTCCATCCCGATGCGGCGGATTTCCTGCACGATGCCGGCGTCATTGAACACGATGGCGACGACGCGCTGGTCCTCCACCGACAGGGTCCGGGCCGGGCGCTGCCGGGTGACGGCGCTCATGTAGTACCAGGTGCTGTTGTCGAAGGTGCCGGTGTGGGAGGGCGAGCCGATCAGCGCCTCGACATCGGCGCGGGAGGTGACGCCGGTGGTGATCTGCGCCAGCGCCTCCTCCTCCACCGCGTGGCCGCGGAGCTGGCGGGGGCTCTCGAACAGGCCGACGCCGGGGATGCCGGACAGGTTGCCGCAGCCCGCGAGGGCCAGCATCGCGGTCAGGGCCAAACCGGGCCGCAGCCCCGACCTCAACCGCGCAATATTGACCGTGTGCATCGGGCGCTCCATGTGCCGGCAATGCCACCCTGGCGGGTTGCGGTCAACGGGCCGTCCCCCGCGGGGTTTCGCCATGGGAGTGAGTGATGGGCCTTCTCGGCCTTCTCGGACGCAAGCCGCATGAGCGGGCGGGGTTCGACCTGTACACCGCCGCCGTGACCGCGGCCCGCCAGCCCGGCTTCTTCGAGGCCGGCGTGCCGGACACGCTGGATGGGCGGTTCGACATCGTCTCGCTGCATGTCGCGCTGCTGATCCACCGGCTGCGGCGCGATGCCGACCCGGCTGGGCCGAAGCTGGCGCAGGCGGTGTTCGATGCGATGTTCTCCGACATGGACATCAACCTGCGGGAGATGGGCGTCGGCGACCTGGTGGTGGGCAAGCGCGTGAAGCGGATGTGGGAAGCCTTCCACGGTCGCGCCGCGGCCTACGAGGCGGCGGTGGATGCCACGGACCGCGCGGCGCTGGCGGAGGCGCTGACCCGCAACATCTGGCGCGGGGAGCCACCGCCCGGCGGTGCCCCGGCGGCCCTGGCCGACCATGTCCTGGCCGTGACGGCGGGCCTGGCCGCGCAGCCGATCGCGACGCTGAAGCGCGGGCGGGCCGCTTTCCCGGTGCTGGCGCCGGGCGGGCTGGCCGCCGCATGACGCCCGAATTCTCGCGCCCGCACCGACTCGGCGCCGGCGAAACCCGGAGCGTGGAGCTGCGCGCCCGGCCGGACGAATGCGCCGCGCTGGCGGCCCGATTCGCCATCCCGGCGGTCGAGCGCCTGGAGGCCCGGTTGACCCTGACGCCCGAGACCGGCGGCACCACGCGGCTGACCGGCACGCTGGAGGCCGATGTGGTGCAGGACTGCGTGGTGACGCTGGATCCGGTGCCGCAGCAGGTCCGCACACGGCTCGACCTGCGCATCCTGCCGCCCGGCACCCCCGCCACGGATGACGACCCTGACAGCCCGGACGAGGTCGAGACCACCGGCAACGGCGTGGATCTGGGCGAGGTGGTGGCCGAACAGCTGGCGCTGGCGCTTGACCCGTATCCGCGCGCCCCCGATGCGGCGATTCCGCCCGAACTGGAGCCTGCGCCGGACGAGCCGGATGTCGATTGGGCGCCGGATGGAGCTGACGCAGCCCGGCCCAACCCCTTTGCGGCGCTGGCCCGGATCAAACGGCACTGACCGGCGCCTTGCTCCGCCCGCGACGCGGTGCTACTCCCCGCGGCTCCGCTGATATTGCAGCTTGTTGACGAGAAAGGCTCGGCACCATGGCCGTTCCGAAGAGAAAAGTATCGCCCTCCCGCCGCGGCATGCGTCGAAGCCATGAGGCTTTGACTGCGTCCGCGCACATCGAATGCTCGAACTGCGGCGAGGCCAAGCGGCCCCACCACATCTGCTCGCATTGCGGCCATTACAATGGCCGTGAGGTGATGGCGGCCGACAAGGCCAAGGGCGTCGTCCGCGTCTGACCTGCACCAGGGGGCAACCGCGCATGCGGCAAGGTCTCTGAGCGTGGCAGGAAAGATCCTGGCGGGTCGAGGCTCCCCGGCTCAAGGCTCTGGCGAATTCGCCCTGGCGATCGACGCCATGGGCGGCGACCACGCGCCGGAATCGGTGCTGGATGGCCTGGAACTGGCTGCGGAACGTCATCCGCAGGCTCGTTTCCTGCTGTGCGGCGACGAGGTGCGGGTGGGCGCGCTGCTGGCACGCCTGCCGCGCGCGGCCAAGGCGTGCAGCCTGCGCCATGCGCCGGAATCGATTCCGGGCGACATGAAGCCGACGGCCGCCTTGCGCGTCCGTGGGTCCTCCATGCGCGTGGCCATCGATGCCGTGGCGCAGGGCGAGGCCTCCGGCGTCGTCTCCGCCGGCAATACCGGCGCGCTGATGGCGCTGGCCAAGATCGTGGTGAAGACGCTGCCGGAAATCGATCGGCCCGCGCTGGCCGCCATCGGGCCTTCCGCGCGCGGCGACGTGGTCATGCTCGACCTCGGCGCCAACCTGCAATGCGACGCGCGCAACCTGGTGGAGTTCGCCATCATGGGCGATGCCTTCGCCCGCGCGGTGCTCGGCCTGACCAATCCAACGCTCGGCCTGCTGAATGTCGGGTCGGAGGAGCTGAAGGGCGACGAGCGGGTGCGCCTGGCGGCGGAAACGCTGCGGGACAGCCATATCGGCGCCAATTTCCGCGGCTTCGTCGAAGGCCACGACATCGCGGCCGGCACCGTGGATGTGATCGTGACCGATGGCTTCACCGGCAACGTCGCCCTGAAGACCGGGGAGGGGGCGCTGAAGCTGATGCGCGACCTGCTGCGCCAGGTCTTCACCAGCAGCGTGCCGGCCCGCATGGGCTACCTTCTGGCCCGCCCGGCGCTGGACCGGTTGCGCGAATGGATGGACCCGCGGCGCTACAACGGCGCGGTGCTCATCGGCCTGAACGGCGTGGTGGTGAAAAGCCATGGCGGCACGGATGCCGTGGGCTTCGCCCATGCCGTCGACGTCGCGATGGACATGGTGACCCACCGCTTCAACGATCGCATCCGGGAAGGCCTGGCGCTGTTGCCGAGCCAGACCCCGCGGCTTGCCGCCACACCGCGCTGAGGCTTTTGGCAATGGCAGATGGAAGCGCGATTCGCGGCGTGATTGCCGGCACAGGGGGCTATCTGCCTTCCCGCGCCGTCTCCAACGATGAACTCGCGGCGGAAAAGGGCCTCGACACCACCGATTCCTGGATCGTCGAGCGCACCGGAATCCGCCAGCGCCACTTCGCCGCCGAGGGCGAGACCGCCTCCGACATGGGCCTTGCCGCCTGCCGCGCCGCGCTGGCGCAGGCTGGGGCCACCGAATCCGAGGTCGACGCGGTGATCGTCGCGACGGCGACGCCGGACAGCGCCTTCCCCTCCACGGCCTCCAGGATCCAGGGCGCGCTCGGCGTCACGCGCGGCTTCGCCTTCGACATCTCCGCCGCCTGCACCGGCTTCATCTACGCCCTGTCCATCGCCGATGCGATGCTGCGCACCGGCCAGGCGCGCGGCGTGCTGGTGGTGGGGACGGAGGTCTACTCCCGAATCCTGGACTGGTCCGACCGCGGCACCTGCGTGCTGTTCGGCGACGGCGCCGGCGCGGTGTTCCTGCGGGTGGCCCGGG
Source organism: Falsiroseomonas sp. E2-1-a20 (assembly GCF_051433195.1). Classification (NCBI taxonomy): domain Bacteria; kingdom Pseudomonadati; phylum Pseudomonadota; class Alphaproteobacteria; order Acetobacterales; family Roseomonadaceae; genus Falsiroseomonas; species Falsiroseomonas sp. E2-1-a20. The sequence goes on from NZ_JBHMFT010000016.1 coordinate 19,694, forward strand.
ATGATGAGGCGGCGCGCGGCCTGCTCTCCACCCACCTGCACTCGGACGGACGGCATGGCGACATCCTGGCGGTGAATGGCGGCGCCGGATCCACCGGCGGCACCGGCGTGGTGACGATGGCGGGGCGGGAGGTGTTCAAGCACGCCGTCACCAAGCTGGCCTCCGCGGTGGACGAGGCGCTGGCGGCGAATGGCCTGGGCCACGACGACGTCGCCTGGCTGGTGCCGCACCAGGCCAATATCCGCATCATCGAGGCGATGGGCCGCAAGCTGCATCTCGGCCTCGACCGCGTGGTGGTGACGGTGGACCGCCACGCCAACACCTCCGCCGCCTCCATCCCGCTGGCCCTGGCGGAGGCGACGCGCGACGGCCGCATCAAGCCGGGCGACCTGGTGCTGATGGAAGCCATCGGCGGCGGCCTGACCTGGGGCGCCGCGTTGGCGCGGTTCTGAGGCTTTCTAGCGGCTTGGCGGCAAAGCCTGACAAGCCGTCGCAGGGCGTCCGGGCGGTTCTCGATACCCGAGGTTGACGGCCGTCCCGGATACCGGCTTTGTTGTGACTTGAAGGGGTTGCAGGGACCTGTTCGGGCATGACGACGATCACGCGGGCCAATCTGGCGGAAGCCATCTATGCGCAGGTCGGCCTCTCGCGGAACGAGAGTGCCGAATTGCTGGAAACGGTGCTGGAGCGCATGTCGGCGGCGCTGGAGGCGGGGGAGCCGGTGAAGATCTCCGCCTTCGGCTCCTTCGTGGTGCGGCAGAAGGGCAAGCGGGTCGGCCGCAACCCGAAGACCGGGGTCGAGGTACCGATCCAGCCCCGCAAGGTCCTGGCCTTCCGGCCCTCCCACGTCCTCAAGGCCCGGCTCAACCCGGGCCAGGCCATCGCGCGCACGGCCGATGACGAATCATGAGTGAGGAGGGGCCGGAGGCGGAGGCCGCGCGCAACCGCCCGCGCAAGGCCCCGACCGCCTTCCGCACCATCAGCGAGGTGGCGGACGATTTGCAGATTCCGCAGCACGTCCTGCGGTTCTGGGAGACCAAGTTCCCGCAGTTGAAGCCGCTGAAGCGCGGCGGCGGCCGGCGCTATTATCGGCCCGAGGACATCGCGCTGCTGAAGCGCATCTCGGACCTGCTCTACACCCAGGGCTACACCATCAAGGGCGTGCAGCGGTTGCTGCGCGAGGGCGGGATTGAGGAAGGCGGCGCGCCGGAACTGCCGCTCGGCGAGATCGAGGAGCCGGAGGCGCCGGAGCCGCTGCGCGACGCGCTGGATGCGCTGGAGCGTCTCGCGCATGAATTGCGGGCCCTGGCGGCGCGCGGCTGAATCGGGTCGCGGGGGTTGGCGGCGGCGGCGCCAGGATGCTATGGCCACCGCAGTCGGAGCGTAGCGCAGTCTGGTAGCGCATCAGTCTGGGGGACTGGGGGTCGTGGGTTCGAATCCCGCCGCTCCGACCATTCGATGATCTCCCGTCATCAATCCACAGCTCCTGGCCAAGCAACCGTGAACACGGGTTTATTGTGTGCGGGTGGTGACGGTGTTACGGCCTTCCCATGATGTGCAACGCGCCGCCCTGACGCCCTGAATCAAGCGCCCCTTCGGGGGCCGCTGGATCCGGGTGTCCCGCATAGGTCTCAACGGGCCGCCTCTGCCTCCACCACGCCTGGTCGCGTGACGGGTGCCATCGCGCCCGCGACCGGCAGTGCTCCGGAGCACCATCATGCCCGTTGCCTGTTGCGCGCCATCCCGGCGCATCCTCCGCAGGATTCTGCCCACCTCCGCCACCTTCCGGCGACGATACGGCCGCCGGCGCGGCGACCCTCCGCCCCTCAGCAGCATCACCGGCTTCCCGGGCACCCTGCCCGAACCGCACCGATCCTGCACGTCAACGAGGAGGTGACATGGGAACTCCCCTGCATCATTTGCGCCGCGCCGCCATCCGTACGCTCCAGGCCACCGGGCTGAACGACGTGGCTTCCCGGGTCTATTACCGCCACTTCCACGGCTTCCGGTCCGCCAGCCCCGGGCTGGACGAGGGCTTTGCCGCCATCTTCGCCGAGGCGGCACGACGTGGCAGCCTTGCCGGGGCGGACTACGCCGAGTTCGGGGTCTTCAAGGGCTACAGCTTCTGGCTGGCGCAGAAGCTGGCGGCGGAGCATGGCTTCCGGCCCCGCTGCTTCGGCTTCGACAGCTTCGAGGGCCTGCCGGAAATCCGCGGCATCGACCGCACCGGACATGGCGAGTTCCGCAAGGGCCAATACGCCTGTTCCCTCGACGTGGTCCGCCGGAACCTGGAGTCCGCCGGCGTCGACTGGCGGCGCACGCACCTCGTGAAGGGCTATTTTGAGCGGACGCTGACCGCCGAGTTGGTCGAGCGGCACGCGATCCGCCGCATCGGCGTCGCCATGATCGACTGCGACCTCTACGACTCGACGGTGACGGCGCTCGCCTGGCTCGGGCCGCTCATCGGTGACGGCACCATCCTCATCATGGATGACTGGAACTGCTTCAACGCGGATGACGAGCGCGGCCAGCGCCGGGCCACGCGGGAATTTCTTGCCGCGCGGCCGCGTCTCCGACTCGAATCGATCGTGACCTACGGGCTGAATTCCGAGGCATTCGTGGTGCGGGAGGCGCAGCGGGCGACGTTGGCTGATGCCGACAGACAGTGGGCAACGGTGGAGTAGCCGCCGCCGTCAGCGCCGCGGCCGCGCCAGCTCGGCCAGGACCGCGGCGCTGGTACCGATCAGCATCAGGATCGCCATGGGCTGCGCGGTGCCGGCCGTCAGCGCGCCGACCAGCGCCGCCCCCAGCGCCGCCAGGCCGAATTGCAGCGTGCCGAGCAGGGCGGAGGCGCTGCCCGCGCGCACCGCATGCCGCGCCAGGGCACCGACCGCGGCATTGGGGAAGACCAGCCCGGTGCAGGCCAGCGCCACGCAGGCCGGCAGGTACAGCCCCATGAAGCCGCCCAACCCGGTGAAGGCGGAGGCCGCCAGGACCAGCACGGAGGCCAGCGCCAGCAGCAGCGCGAAGCGCGGCACCCGGTCCCCGAAAAGGCCAAGCAGCCAGGGGTTCAACTGGGTCGCGCCGATGAAGCCGGTGGCGCTGAGCGCGAACAGCAGGCCGAATTGCGCAGGCGCAATGCCGAACTGCTCGATATAGACCTCCGGCGCGCCGGCGATGAAGGCGAAGACCATGAACATGGCCGCCCCGCCCATCACCGCATTGGTCAGGAAGCCGCGCTCCGCCGCGATGCGGCCGAAATCGCCGAGGAGGGTCATGGGTGAACGCCGCAGGCGGCGCTCCGGCGGCAGCGTTTCCGGCAGCAGCCACCAGGCCAGCAGGCAGGACGCGCCGCCATAGGCGGCCGCGACCCAGAAGATGGCGCGCCAGCCGCTGGCCTCGAGCAGCAGCCCGCCGAGGCTCGGCGCCAGGATCGGTGCCGCGCCCATCACCAGCATCAGCCGCGACATCAGCCGCGCGGCGTCGAGGCCGGTCGCCAGGTCGCGCACCATGGCGCGGGGGATGACGGCGCTGGCGGCGCCGCCGAAGGCCGCGATGCAGCGGCAGGCGGAGAGCATCGCCATGTCGGTGGCCAGCGCGCAGCCGATCGAGGCCAATGTATAGACCGCCGTGCCGATGATCAGCGGCCGCCGCCGCCCGAGCCGGTCCGCCAGCGTGCCCTGCACCAGCTGGCCCACCGCCAGGCCCAGGAACCAGGCGGACAGCGTCGCCTGCACGCCGCCCCAGCCGCGGCCGAGTTCCGCCTCGATGGCGGGGAAGGCCGGCAGGTACATGTCGGTGGACAGCGGGCCGACGGCGGCGAGGAAGCCGAGCAGCAGGGGAAGCCAGCGGGGCATGCAGGGCCTTGCGGTATACTGGTGCAGCTTGCCCGGCTGCACGCCCGCACGCCAACGCCGAATGCCGGACGCGGACATGCGAAGGAGATGGGTTGCCCGCGCCGGTCCGCCGCGCGCTAGGCTGCGTCCCGCACCAGGGGGAACGCCAAGAAGATGCCGCGCCGGATCATCGACCTGTCGATCGCGCTGGACAATGACGTGGTGCAGGACCCGCCGGGCTACGGGCCCGCCATCGAGTATCGCGGCCACAAGGATTCGGCCGGGGAGCTGGTCGCCTTCTTCCCCGGCATCACGGTGGACCAGCTTCCGGACGGGGAGGGGTGGGCGATGGAGTGGATCCGCCTGTCCACCCACAACGGCACCCACCTGGACGCGCCCTGGCACTATGCCAGCACCATGGATGGTGGCGCCCGCGCCCTGACGATCGACGAGGTGCCGCTCGACTGGTGCATCGGCCCAGGCGTCCGGCTGGACTTTTCCGAGTTTGCCGACGGGCATGTGGTGACGTCGGCGGAGGTCGAGGCGGCGCTGGCCGCCATCGGCCACACGCTGCAACCTGGCGACATCGTGCTGGCGCATACCTCGGCCGGCGCCTGCTACGGGCGGCCGGACTACGTGGCGCGCGGCTGCGGCTTCGGGCGGGAGGCGACGCTGTGGCTGACGGCCCGCGGCGTGCGCATCGTCGGCACCGATGGCTGGTCCTGGGACGCGCCCTTCGTCCACACCAAGGCGCGCGTGGCCGCCACCGGCGATGCCGGCCTGATCTGGGAAGGCCACAAGGCGGGGCGGGAGGCCGGGTACTGCCAGATCGAGAAGCTGACCAACCTCGACAAGCTGCCGGGTACCGGGTTCACCGTGTCCTGCCTGCCGGTGAAGATCAAGGCGGCCTCCGGCGGCTGGTGCCGGGCGGTGGCGATCCTGGAGGAGTAGGTTTCGCGCCGCTTGCGCTGGACAAACCGCGCGGCGGCGTCAAGTCTTGCGGCAATCACAAGCGGCCGAAGGCCGGACGTCCAGGGAGTTTTCCGAAGCGGTGAAACCAGCCCCCTTCGCCTATGCGCGCGCGGCCAGCCTGGCCGAGGTGTTCGACGTGCTGGAACGGCATGGCGACGCGGTGCGGCTGCTCGCCGGCGGGCAGAGCCTGGTCGCGGCGCTGAACCTGCGGCTGGCGAGCCCGGACCTGCTGCTCGACATCAACGGGGTGGCAGCGCTGCGGGGGGTGACCTTCGCCGATGGCGTGCTGCGCATCGGCGCGCTGACGCGGCATGCGGAACTGGGGGCCGACAAGCTGGTGGCCCGGCACGCCCCGCTGCTGGCGCAGGCGGTGCCGCACATCGCCCATGCGGCGATCCGCACACGCGGCACCATCGGAGGCTCCCTCGCTCTCGCCGACCCGGCGAGCGAGTTGCCGGCCTGCGCCCTGGCGCTGGAGGCGGTGCTGGTGCTGGCGAGCCGGGACGGGGAACGGCGCGTCGCGGCGCGGGACTTCTTCCAGGGGCTTTACCAGACGGCGCTGCGGCCGGCGGAAGTGCTGGCGGCGGTCGAGGTGCCGAGCCATGCCGGGCTGCGCTGCACGGTGCAGGAACTGGCCCGGCGGCATGGCGACTACGCCATCGTCGGGCTGGCGGCGCAGCGCGGCAGCGACGGCGTGCGCCTGGCCTGGTTCGGGGTCGGCGCGACTCCGCTGCGCACCCCTCGGGCCGAGGCCGCGCTGGCCGGCGGCGACGTGGCGGCGGCGCAGGCCGCGGTCGCGGAGGAGATCGACCCGCCAGAGGATCTGCACGGACCGCCGGCGTTGCGACGGCATCTGGCGCGGGTGCTGCTCGGCCGTGCCGCAGGACTGCTCGCATGAAGATGGATTTGTCGCTGACGGTGAATGGCGAGGCGGTCTCGGCCCGCGTCGAGCCGCGCATGCACCTGGTGGATTTCCTGCGCGAGGAACTGGACCTCACCGGCAGCCATGCCGGCTGCGAACACGGCGTCTGCGGCGCGTGTTCCCTGATCGTGAACGGGGAGATGGTGCGCGGCTGCCTGATGCTGGCGGTGCAGGCCGAGGGTGCCGAGGTCTGGACCGTCGAGGGCCTCACGGAGACCGGCGCCATCAAGGCGTTGCAGGACGCCTTCGTGGCGCGCAACGCGCTGCAATGCGGCTTCTGCACGCCGGGGATGCTGGTTGCCGCCGCGACGCTGCTGAAGGCCAAACCGCGGCCGACGCGGGAGGAAATCCGCGAGGGCATCAGCGGCAACTACTGCCGCTGCACCGGCTACCACGCCATCGTCGACGCGATTGAACAGGCCTCCCGCGCATGAACGATTTGTCGGCGGTGGATCGCCCGAACTCCTACATCGGTCGCAGCGTGCCGCGGCCGAATGCGAGGCGGCTGGTCGCGGGGCGCGGCAGCTACGTCGACGACCTGCGGCTGCCGCGCATGGTGCATGTGGCCTTCCTGCGCAGCCCGCACGCGCATGCGCGCATCCTGGCCATCGACAGCGCCGCGGCGAAGGCTTCGCCCGGCGTGGTGCGCGTGGTCACGGGTGCGGAGATGGCCGAAATCTGCACCCCCTGGGTCGGCGTGCTGCACCACCTCAAGGGGCTGAAATCCGCACCACAGCATGCGCTGGCGGTGGACCGTGCCTGCTGGCAGGGCGAGCCCGTCGTCGCCGTCGTCGCACGCACGCGGGCGGAGGCGGAGGATGCGGTCGGCCTCGTCGAGGTGACCTGGCAGGAACTGCCGGCGGCCGTGGACATGGAGGTGGCGCTGGCGCCGGGCGCGGCGGTGATCCACCCGGAGCTCGGCGACAACCTGGCGTTCCAGCGCGAGCATGTCGGCGGCGAGCCGGAGGCCTGCTTCGCCGATCCGGACAGCATCGTCGTGCAGGCCACCTTCCATACCGGCCGGCACACCGGCGTCTGCCTGGAAGGCCGCGCGATCCTGGCCGACTGGAACCCGTCGGAGGGGCGCCTGACGGCGTACCATTCCAATCAGGCGCCGCACATGATGCAGACGGTGTTCGCGAAGCACCTTGGCCTGCGCGAGGGCGATGTGCGCGTGATCTGCCGCGACGTCGGCGGCAGCTACGGCATCAAGGTGCATGTCTACCCGGACGAGATGGCGACGGCGGCGCTGTCGAAGATGCTGGGCCGGCCGGTGAAGTTCGCCGCCGACCGGATCGAGGGCATGGTCTCCGACATCCACGCCCGCGACCACCGCATCACCGCGCGTGCGGCGGTGACGAAGGACGGCACGATCACCGCGATGGAGATCGACGACCTGACCGGCATCGGACCGTATTCGGTCTATCCGCGCACCTCGGCGGTCGAGGGCAACCAGGTGGTGAACCTGACCGGCGGGCCCTACGCGCTGCGCGGCTACAAGGCGCGCACCAGCGTGGTGTTCCAGAACAAGACGCCGACCTGCCAGTACCGCGCCGTGGGCCATCCGATCGCGACGGCGGTGACGGAAGGGCTTGTTGACCTCGCGGCGGAGGCCGTCGGCCTGGACCCGGCCGAGATCCGGCGCCGCAACCTGATCGCCGATGACGCCTATCCCTTCAGGAACCTGGCGAACCTGTCCTTCGAAGGCCTGTCGCATCACGCCTGCCTGGCGAAGCTGCTGGCGATGATGGACTACGAGGCTCTGCGCGCGGAACGCGACGCGCTGCGCGCCAAGGGCGTGTATCGCGGCATCGGGCTCGCCAGCTTCATCGAGCTGACGAACCCCTCGCCCTTCATGTACGGCGTCGGCGGCGCGCGGATTTCCGCGATGGATGGCGCGACGGTGCGGCTCGACCCGGACGGCAGCGTCGCCGTGTCCTCCGGCGTGACGGAACAGGGCCAGGGGACGGAGGGCATGCTGGCGCAGATCACCGCCAGCGCGGTCGGCGTCGACATCTCCCGCGTCCGCGTCACCACCGGCGATACCGAGACGACGCCCTATGGCGGCGGCACCTGGGCCAGCCGCGGCGCCGGTATCGGCGGGGAGGCGGCGTTGCAGGCGGGCACCGCGCTGCGCGCGCAGATCCTGTTGATCGCCGGCGCCATGCTGCAGGCGGCGCCGGAGACGCTCGACGTGCGCGCCGGCGTCGTGGTGGACCGTGCGACGGGGGCGGAAAGGCTGCCGCTGGAAGAACTCGGCCGCATCGTCTATTTCCGCGGCGACACGCTGCCGAAGGACCTGCCGCGGGAACTGGTGGCGACGCGCCACTACACGCCGAAAGAATACCCCTTCTGCTTCACCAACGGCGCGCAGGCCAGCTACCTGGAGGTCGACGTCGACACGGGTTTCGTGAAGCTGCTCGGGCATTGGTGCGTCGAGGATTGCGGCACCATCATCAACCCGATGCTGGTGGATGAGCAGATCCGCGGCGGCGTGGTGCAGGGCCTCGGCGGCGCACTGCTGGAACACTGCGTCTATTCGCCGGAAGGCCAGTTGCTGACCGGATCGCTGGCCGACTACCTGCTGCCGATGGCGGGCGAGATGCCGGACATCGCGGTGGGCCATGTCGAAACGCCGACGCGCGAATCCGCACTCGGCGCCAAGGGCGCCGGCGAGGCCGGGACGGCGGGTGCGCCGGCCGCGGTGCAGAACGCCATCAACGACGCGCTGCGGCCCTTCGGCGCGCGCGTCTTCGCGCAACCCTTCACACCCGCGCGCATCCTCGGCGCGCTCGGCAAGATCTAGTCAGGGAGAAACGAACATGACGAACTGGACCCGCCGGGCGCTGCTCGGCACCGCCGCCGCCGCGCCGCTGGCCGCACCTTCCGTGCTGGCGGCACAGACGCAGATCAACATCACCATCGCGGCGTCCCACCCCACCACCATCGCCTGGATCTGGGCGATGCAGCAGGCGCTGATGCCGACGGTGAACAAGGAGCTGGAGAACACCCGCTTCCGCATCCGCTGGCGCGAGGCGTTCGGCGGCACGCTGTACCGCTTCACGGAAACCCGCAACGCGGTGAAGGACGGCATCACCGATGTCGGCTTCGTCGGCACGCTGTGGGAGGGCAGCGCGATGCCCCTGCAGAACGTCACCTACTTCACGCCCTTCGCCACGGACAATCTGCGCCTGCAGGTCGACGTGATGGAGAAGATGCACGCCGAGATGCCGGAGATGCAGCGCGCCTGGACCGAGAACAACATGGTCTATCTCGGCAGCTGCGGCACCGAGACCTACGATCTGTGGACCACCTTCCCGATCCGCACGCTGGACGACCTGCGGAACCGCCGCATCTCGGCGCCGGGCGTGTCCGCAAGCTGGCTCGGCGGCACCGGCGCGGTGCCGGTGAATGGCGCGCTGACCACCTACTACACGGACATCCAGACCGGCGTGTCGGAAGGCGCGCTGTCCTTCCCCTCCGGCATCTTCCCGGTGCGGGTGCATGAGGTCGCGAAGTACATCACGCGGGTCAATGTCGGCTGCATGTATGTCGGCGGCATCGGCATGAACCGGCAGACCTTCAACCGGCTGGACCCGGTGGTGCAGGCGGCGTTCCGCGCCGGCGGCAAGGCCTATACCTCCGCCCTGACCAACCGCGTGCTGGAAACCAGCGAGGCGAACCTGGCCGAGATGGGGGCGAAGGGCGCCGAGATCTCCACCTTCCCGGCCGCCGAGCGGCAGCGCTGGGTCGATGGCCTGCCCGACATCGCCGGTGACTGGGCGCGCGCCAACGAAGGCCGCAACCAGCCGGCGAAGAAGGTGCTGGCCGCCTACATGGACGGCCTCCGCGCCGGCGGCGCCACGCCCGGGCGCGCCTGGACCGCCTAGTCCGGCATTCTGCGGCCAGCGTCGCCTGACGCTGGCCGAGCGGCCGAACGGCCGCCGCCGGCAGTCCGGCGAAGCCAAGCGGCCGGAGGTCGCGCCCGGCGTCTGAGGGTCGCAAAATGTCTGAGCTCGATACCGTCAGCGACGCGGCGCAGGAGGAAGCGGCGCGACCGCCGAAGGATGCCTTCGGCCTGGTGCTGTGGGTGCTGAACAGCCTCGGCACGCTGATGATCGCGGCGATGATGGTGCTGATCGTCAGTGACGTCGTCGGCCGGTCCTTCTTCAACGCGCCGCTGGATGGCGTGGCGGAGATATCCGCCAAGCTCATCGTCGCCATCGTCTTCCTGCAACTGCCAGCCGCGATCCACGCACGGCGGATGACGCGCGCCGACATGTTCCTGAATCGGCTGGAGGCGCGCAGCCCGCGCGCGGCGCAGGTGCTGGAGGCGGTGTTTGCCGGCATCGGGGTCTTCGTCTTCTGGATCATCTTCCAGGCGACGCTGCCGCAATTCCTCGATGCGTGGGAACAGAACGAGTTCTTCGGCGTGCAGGGCGTCTGGACCCTGCCGACCTGGCCGATCCGGCTTGCCATCCTGATCGGTTGCGCCGGCGCGGCGCTCGCCAGCGGGCTGCACGTCCTGGTCGGGCTGAAGCGCGCCATCACGGGGCAGCCGGCATGATCGAGATCGAGATCGGCCTGGCGCTGATCGCCATCATGGCGGGCCTGGTGCTGGCCGGCGTGCCGATCGGCATCGGCCTGGTGTTCCTGTCCTATATCGGCATCGGCCTGATCCGGGAGAACTGGGACCTGGCGGGGCGCCTGCTGGCCCTGGCTTCCTACGCCGCCATCTCGGACTACCTGTTCGCCACCATCCCGTTGTTCGTGTTGATGGGGCTGCTGGTGTCCGTCAGCGATGTCGGGCGCGACACCTTCGAGGTCGCGCAGCACCTGCTGCGGCGGCTGCGCGGCGGCCTCGGCATGGCAACCGTGTTGGCCAATGCGGTGTTCGGCGCGGTGACCGGCATCTCCATCGCCTCGGCGGCCGTGTTCACCAAGGTCGCCGTGCCGCAGATGATGCGCTTCGGCTACACGCCGCGCTTCGCGGTGGGCTGCGTCGCCGGCAGTTCGATCCTCGGCATGCTGATCCCACCCTCCCTGCTTCTCATCATCTACGGCGTGCTGGCGGAAGTCTCGATCGGCGGGCTGTTCCTGGCGGGGATCGTGCCCGGCCTGGTGATGGCGGCGGGCTTCATGCTGATGATCTGGCTGATGGCGACTTTCCGGCCGGACTGGGTGCAGCCCGTCGGCGCCAACGTGGCCCCGCCGACGGAGGAGACCACGGCCAGCCTGCTGGCCAAGTCCGTGCCGATCACCACGCTGATCGGCCTGGTGCTCGGCGGCCTCTACACCGGCTTCTTCACCCCGACCGAGGCGGGCGCAGTCGGGGCCTTCGGCGCCCTGGTCATCGCGGTCGTCCGGCGCCGGCTGAGCCTGGCGAAGTTCTGGCGCATCCTGGTGGAGACGGGGTTCGTCTCGGTCGGCATCCTGTTCCTGCTGATCGCGGCCAGCATGTATTCACGGATGCTGACCATGGCCGGCATCCCGGCCTCCATCGCCGATCTGATCCAGGCGATGGGCCTCGGGGTCTATGGCTTCCTGCTGGTCTATATTCTTTTCGTCCTGCTGCTCGGCATGATCGTCGACAGTTCCTCCATCCTGCTGATCGTCACGCCGATCGCGGCGCCCATCGCCATGGCGTTCAACCTGGATTTGATCCACTTCGGCATCATCACGGTGATCGCGGTGGAGGTCGGGCTGCTGACACCGCCCTTTGGCATCGGCGCCTTCGCGGTGAAGGCGACACTCAACGACCGGCGAATCGGATTGGAAACGATCTTTGCCGGTTGCGTTCCGTTCATCGGCGTGATGCTGGCCGTCCTGGCCCTGATCGTGGCCTTTCCAGGCCTTTCGCTGGTTTTCGTGGGCTAGGGCTGCCTCCCATTCGGGCAAGGCATCGGCACCCTTGCGTCCGTCGCGCGCAGCCTTCATGAATGCGGCGAAAGCGCATCGGCCATGCGCCAGGGGCAGGGCGCCCCGGTGACGGGGCCGCTCGCGCGACAACGAACAATTGGGGGCGTCCGCGAGTGGTCGATTCGATCCTCGAGACAGAGGGGCTGACGAAGGAGTTCCGCGGTTTCGCCGCGGTCAGCGACGTGCGGCTGGAGGTCAAGCGTGGCAGCATCCACGGCCTGATCGGCCCGAACGGCGCCGGCAAGACCACCTGCTTCAACCTGCTGACCAAGTTCCTGCCGCCGACGCGGGGTACCATCCGCTACGATGGCCGCGACATCACCGGCATGAAGCCGGCAGAGGTCGCCCGCCTCGGCCTGGTCCGATCCTTCCAGATCTCGGCCGTGTTCCCCAACCTGACGGTGCTGGAGAATGTGCGGCTCGCCCTGCAGCGCCAGCGAGGCGGGTCCTTCGACTTCTGGCGGGGCGAGAGCCTGCTGAAGCAGTACGACGACCGCGCCATGGCGCTGCTGGAGGATGTCGGGCTCACCGGCTATGCGCGCTATTCGGCCGGCCAGTTGCCCTATGGCCGCAAGCGGGCGCTGGAGATCGCGACGACGCTGGCGCTCGACCCCGTGATGCTGCTGCTGGACGAACCCACCGCGGGCATGACGCATGAGGATGTGGACCGCATCGTGGCGCTGGTGAAGCGCGTCGCGCAGGGCCGCACCGTGCTGCTGGTGGAACACAATCTGAAGGTCGTGGAAGGCCTGTGCGATACCATCACCGTGCTGACCCGCGGTCGCGTCCTGGCGCAGGGCGACTATGCCAGCGTGTCCCGCAACCCCGAGGTCCAGGCGGCCTATCTCGGCACCGATCCTGGCATCGCCGGAGGCACAACACATGTCTGAAGCGCAGGTCATGAACCGGGCGACGTCGGGGCAGGGGCACCTGATGCTGGAGGTCCGCGACCTCGAGGCCTGGTACGGCGAAAGCCATGTTCTGCACGGCGTGTCGCTCGACATCCACCAGGGGGAGGTGGTGACGCTGCTGGGCCGCAACGGCGCCGGCAAGACCTCCACCCTGCGGTCCATGATGGGCCTGGTGGGCCGGCGTTCGGGCAGCATCAAGTTCGAGGGGCAGGAGACCATCGGCCTGCGCTCCGACCTTATCGCCCGCGCCGGCATCGCCTATTGCCCGGAGGAGCGCGGCATCTTCGCGAGCCTCGACGTGACCGAGAACCTGATGCTGCCGCCGGTGATCGCGCCCGGCGGCCTGGGGCTCGATGAAATCTACACCCTGTTCCCGAACCTGAAGGAACGCGCCCGCAGCCCGGGCACGAAGCTTTCGGGCGGCGAGCAGCAGATGCTGGCCATCGCCCGCATCCTGCGCACCGGGGCACGGCTCCTGCTGCTGGATGAGCCGTCGGAGGGTCTCGCCCCCGTCATCGTGCAGCAGATCGGCGCCATGATCCGGGAGATCAAGCAGCGCGGCTTCACCGTGCTGCTGGTGGAGCAGAACTTCCGGTTCGCGCAGACGGTGGCGGACCGGCACTACGTGATGGAACATGGCCGCATCGTGGACATGGTGCCGAACGACCAGCTTGGCGCCAGCCTCGACCGGCTGCACGAATACCTGGGCGTCTGAAGGCCCGGGCTGAACCTGCCAATCCAAGTCTGTGATCCTGGGGAGAACACGAGAATGACCATCAATCGCCGCACGCTTCTCGGCGCCGCCGCGGCCCTTCCGGCCCTCGGTGGCCTGCCCTTCCGCAGCGCCCGTGCGCAGGCGGCCAACACCATCCGCATCGGCGTGCTGAACGACCAGTCCGGCCTGTACCGCGACCTGTCCGGCCCGGGCTCGGCCCAGGCGGTGGAGATGGCGGTGAAGGAATCCGGCATCGCCGCGCGCGGCGTGACGGTGCAGGTGGTGCAGGCGGACCACCAGAACCGCCCCGATGTCGGCTCCACCGTGGTGCGGCAGTGGATCGACCGCGACGGCATCGACGTGGTGGTGGACGTGCCGACCTCCTCCGTCGCGCTCGCCGTCAACACGCTGGTGCGGGAGAAGAACAAGGTCTTCCTGAATTCCGGTGCCGCGACCTCCGACCTCACCGGCGCGCAATGCTCGCCCAACACCATCCACTGGACCTACGACACCTGGATGCTGGCCAATTCCACCGGCGGCGCCATGGTGCGGGCCGGCGGCAAGTCCTGGTTCTTCATCACCGCGGACTACGCCTTCGGCCATGCGCTGGAGCGTGACACTGGCAATTTCGTGAAGGCGCAGGGCGGCGAGGTTCTTGGCTCCGTCCGCACGCCGTTCCCCGGCACCACGGACTTCTCCTCCTACCTGCAGCAGGCGCAGCGGTCGCGCGCGCAGGTCATCGGCCTGGCGAATGCGGGCGGCGACACCATCAATTCCATCAAGCAGGCCTCCGAATTCCGCATCACCCGCGGCGGCCGGGTCAAGCTCGCCGGCCTGCTGGTGTTCGTGACCGATGTGCACGCGCTCGGCCTGGAAGTGGCGCAGGGGCTGGTGCTGTCCGAGACCTTCTACTGGAACATGAACGACAAGACGCGCGGCTTCACCGAGCGCCTGGGCGCCATGCCGGGCAACGTCAAGCCCTCCATGGTCCAGGCGGGCTGCTACGCCTCCGTCCTGCATTACCTGAAGGCGGTGGGCGACATGGGCGTGGCGGCGGCCAAGGCCTCCGGCACCGAGGCGGTGACGCGGATGAAGGCGATGCCGACCGCCGACGACTGCTTCGGCGAGGGCACCATCCGCGCCGATGGCCGCAAGCTGCACCCCTGCTACCTGTTCGAGGTGAAGCAGCCCTCCGAGAGCAGCGCGCCGTGGGACTACTACAAGCTGCTCGGCACCACCGAGGCGAACCAGGCCTTCCGCCCGATCGCCGATGGCAACTGCACGCTGGTCCGTAGCTGACCGAAAGCCCTCTCCCCCCGGTCGGGGGGAGAGGGTTGGGTGAGGGGGGCCTCGCGCCCCCCGCCGTCCTGGAACTGCCTGCAACGAAGGCCCGCGCCCGGTGATCGAAAACCTGCTGTTCGAACTCGAGATGGCCGCGCCGCAGGTGATCCTGGGCCTGGTGAACGGCGCCTTCTACGCGCTGCTCTCGCTCGGCCTCGCCATCATCTTCGGCATGCTGAACGTCATCAACTTCGCCCATGGCGCGCAGTTCATGATGGGCGCCTTCGTCGCCTGGATGCTGCTGGCCTGGGCCGGCATCCCCTATTGGGGCGCGCTGGTGCTGGCGCCGCTGATCGTCGGCGCCTTCGGCGTGGTCATCGAACGCACGATGATCGCCCGATTGTACAAGCTGGACCACCTGTACGGCCTGCTGCTGACCTTCGGCCTGGCGCTGATCATCGAAGGTGTGTTCCGCAACCAGTTCGGCTCCTCCGGCCTGCCCTACGCGCCGCCGGCGGCCTTCAATGCGCTGAACATCGATCTGCCGATCATGTTCCTGCCGGGCTACCGGGTCTGGGTCGTCATCGCCTCCCTCATAGTCTGCCTCGCCACCTGGCTGGTGATCGAGAGGACCAAGATCGGCGCCTACCTCCGCGCCGCGACGGAACGGCCGGAACTGGTGCAGGCCTTCGGCATCAACGTGCCGCGGATGATGACGCTGACCTACGGCGCGGGCGTCGCGCTGGCCGCCTTCGCCGGCGTGCTGGCGGCACCGATCTATTCGGTGAACCCGGCCATGGGGGCCAACTTCATCATCACGGTCTTCGCCGTCGTCGTCATCGGCGGCATGGGGTCCATCATGGGCTCCGTCGTCACCGGCTTCGGGCTGGGGCTGATCGAGGGCATGGCGCGGGTGTTCTACCCCGAGGCCTCCGCCACCGTCGTCTTCGTCATCATGGCAATCGTGCTGCTGACGCGGCCCGCCGGCCTGTTCGGGAGGGGCTGAGCCATGGCCGATACCACCATCGATGCCGCCGTGCCGGTGACGGCGCATGAGGAAGCCGGCTTCCTCGGCTTCACCCGGGCGCAGGCCCTGGCCTTCGGCGTGCTGGTCGCCTTCGTGCTGATCAGCCCCTTCTTCCTGTACCCCGTCTTCCTGATGAAGGTGCTGTGCTTCGCGCTGTTCGCCTGCGCCTTCAACCTGTTGATCGGCTATGTCGGGCTGCTGTCCTTCGGGCACGCCGCATTCTTCGGCATGGGCGGCTATGTCGCGGCCCATGCGGCCAAGGTCTGGGGGCTGACGCCGGAGGTCTCCATCATCGGCGGCGGGCTGGTGGGCGCGGTGCTCGGCCTGTTCATCGGCTGGCTGGCGATCCGGCGGTCCGGCATCTACTTCGCCATGATCACGCTGGCGATGGCCCAGATGGTCTACTTCTTCTGCCTCCAGGCGCCCTTCACCGGCGGCGAGGACGGCATCCAGCAGGTGCCGCGCGGCAGCCTGTTCGGCGTGATCCCGCTGGGCTCCGACTTCACCCTGTACTGGGTGGTGGCCTTCATCTTCCTGGCCGGCTTCCTGCTGGTCCACCGCGTGGTGCATTCGCCCTTCGGCCAGGTGATGAAGGCGGTGCGGGAGAATGAGCCGCGCGCCACCTCGCTCGGCTACCGGACGGACGACTACAAGCTGATGGCCTTCGTGCTGTCCGCCGCCCTGGCCGGCGTCGCCGGCGGCACCAAGGCGATCATCTTCGGCATCGCCACGCTGGTGGACGTGAACTGGACCATGTCCGGCGAGGTCGTGCTGATGACCCTCGTCGGCGGGCTCGGCACCGTGTTCGGGCCGGTGGTGGGCGCCGCCGTCATCGTCACCATGCAGAACTACCTGGCCGAATTCGGCGCCTGGGTCACGGTGATCCAGGGCGTCATCTTCGTGGCCTGCGTGCTGGCCTTCCGGCGCGGCATCGTCGGCGAAATCGGCCATCTGCTGAAGGTGAAGCTTTAGAAAGCGATCGCGTCCGTCTTCGGCGCAATGGTTCGGTAAGGCTGCCCTCATAGGATGGCGGCGCAACCGGGATTTGCGCCGCCATGACCATCCGCCGCCTTCTCGCCGCCGTGCAACTCGCGCTGGCCCTCTGCGTCGGTGGCGCCTGCGCGCTCGGCTGGGTGGCGGCGCGCACCGACGTGGCCAACCTCACCCTGATGCGCGAGCGTGCGGTCGACCCGCTGCTGCGGCTGAAACAACTGTCGGATGCCTATGCCGTGGCGGTGGTCGATGCCAGCCACAAGGTGCGCAACGGCAACCTGGGCTGGGCGGAGGCCCTGGCGAGTCTCCGCGCCGCCGAGTCCAGCATCGCGCAGAGTTTCGCAGCGCTCGATGCCAGCCCGCCGGATGGCGCCGCCTGGGCGGAGGTGGTACGTCGCCGGGCCGCGGCTGATGCCACGACTGCGGCGCTGGGCGCGGCGATCGAGGTCCAGGACGCGGCGGCGCTGGATGCCCTGGTGCTGACCGCGCTTTACCGGGATATCGACCCGCTGTCGGAGGCGATCGGCCTGCTGGCGGACGCCGTGCTGGCACGGACGGAGGTCGCGCTGCGTGATGGCGCGGCGCACGCCGCCGCGCTCCAGACCCTTCTTGTCGCCCTCGCCGCGCTCGCGCTTTCCGTGGTTGTCGCGGCGTTGTGGCTGGTCAGCCGGCGTGTCGCGCGGCCGCTGCGGGCGCTGACCCAGGCCATGACGGAGGTCGCGGAGGGTCGGCTGGACCTGCCGCCGCCGCTCATCCGCCGCCGCGACGAACTGGGCGCCATGGGCGCGGCGCTGGTCGTGCTGCGTGACCGAAGCGCGGAGGCGCGTGACCTGCGCATGGCCCAGGAACGCGAGCGGGAGGCGGCGCGTGCAGGTCAGGCCGAGGCGCTGCGCGCCATGGCCGATGCGCTGGAGCACAAGGCGCAGGCCGCGACGACCTTCATCGCCGGGAGCGTTGCCCGCATGACCGCCGGCGCCGGCACCATCGGCGGCCATGCGGCGGAGTCGCGCCAAGCCGGGGACCAGGTCGGCCAGGCGGCGGACCGGGTGCTCCAGCATGCGGAGGCCGGCGCCGCGGCGGTGGAGCAGATGACCGCGAGCATCCGCCAGATCAGCGGCCGGATCGGCGCGGCCGCTGGCGCCGCGAGCCGCGCGGTGGCGGAGACGGAGGCCGGCACCCGCGCCCTTGCCGGGCTTCAATCCGCGGTCGGGCGCATCGGAGCGGTGGCCGAGTTGATCGCCGACATCGCGGCGCAGACCAACCTGCTGGCGCTGAATGCCACCATCGAGGCGGCGCGGGCCGGGGAGGCCGGCAAGGGCTTCGCGGTGGTCGCCGGGGAAGTGAAATCACTCGCCAGCCAGACCGCCCGCAGCACGGAGGAAATCGGCCGCCACATCGCCGAGGTCGGTGCCGCCACGGAGGCCGCGGTGCAGGCGGTGCGGGCGACGCTCGGCACCATCGGCGAACTGGAAGGCATCTCCGCCGCCATCGCGGAAGCCATGGCGCGGCAGGAGGAGGCGACGACCCATATCGGCCGCACCGTTGTCGGCACCGCTGCCGCAGCGCGCGAGGTGACGACACGGATCGGCGCGGTCAGCGGCGCGGGCGCCGCCGTCGGCGCCGGTGCCGCGACGCTGCATGACCAGGCGGCGGAGGTGCTGGCCGGCATGGCGCAGTTGCAGCTTGCGCTTGCCGAGACGGTGCGTGGCTGCTCGGAGGAGGCCGACCGGCGCTCCGGACCGCGGTGCCTGGACGACCTGCCAGCCGCGCTGCAGCACGCCGGCGGTCGCCTGGCGCTGCGGCCCTAGGTCAGCCGGACCGGTGGTGCCGGCCTCGGCACGAAGGCATTCCCACGTTGCGAGCCGCATGCGGCCGTGCCTCGGATGTGCCGAAATGCTCGGCCCCTTGAAAGCCGGGCAAGCGGGGCTGCAAACGAGCCCGCCATTGCCCCCCGCGAGGGCACAGTGACCACAGCGCGGGCAGCGCGGCGCGGCGGCTAGACAATGGGACCAGAAGTCAGGCTTGCGCGCATCAACCAGCCTGTCATGAAGCATGACATGACGTGGTCGATCCTGATGCGCGATCCTGCGACCGGCGAGGTCGGCGTGGCGGTGGCGAGCCGGTTCCTTGCCGCCGGTGCCTTGTGCCCCCGTGTCGAGGGTGGCGTCGGCGCGGCGGCCAGCCAGGCGCTGGTCAATCCCTATCTGGCACAGGACGCGCTCGTTCGGCTGCGCGCCGGCGAGGCGCCGGAGGCGGCCCTGGCAGACCTGGTCGCGGCCGATGCGGGGCGCGCCACGCGGCAACTGCATGTGCTGTCCGCGGATGGGCGCAGCGCCGCACATACCGGGGCGGCGTGCATCGACTGGTGTGGGCATCTGGCGGGCCCGAATGTGTCGACAGCCGGCAATATGCTCGCCGGGCCCGCGGTGCTGGAGGCGACGCTGGCTGCGGCGCTGGGCTCCGCCGGCCTGCCGCTGGCCGAACGCCTGCTGCTGGCGATGGAGGCCGGGGAGGCGGCGGGCGGCGACAAGCGCGGGCGGCAATCCGCGGCGATGCAGGTGGCCTCCGCCGACCCGATGCCGGACCTCGATTTGCGGGTGGACGACCACCCGGACCCGCTGGCGGAACTGCGGCGCCTGCACGGCGTCTGGCGCGGCTACCTGCGCCACTTTCGCCGGTTCCTGCCGGGCCGCGACCATCCCGGCGTCTTCGACCGCGCGGTGATCCAGGCCGCCATCGAAAAGGCGCAGGCGGAATGAGCACGCCGGTGCTGGAACTGGTCCGCGTCAGCGTCGAATTTCCGACCGATCGCGGCCGGCTGCGGCCGGTGGATGGCGTCTCCTTCAGCGTCCAGGCGGGGCGGACGCTGGCGGTGGTCGGCGAAAGCGGCTGCGGCAAATCCGTCACCGCGCTCGCCATCATGGGCCTGCTGCCGCAGGGCGGGGAGGTCGGCGGCGGCATCCGCCTGGGCGGCGAGGAGTTGCTGGCGCTGACGGCGGACCAGCGCCGGGCGCGGCGCGGCGGCGAGATGGCGATGGTGTTCCAGGAGCCGATGACCAGCCTGAACCCGGCCTTCACCGCCGGCGAACAGGTGGCGGAGGCGCTGCGCCTGCACCAGGGCCTGGCGCCGGAGGCCGCCTTCGCCAAGGCCATCGAGATGTTCGCCCGCGTCCGCATCCCGGAGCCGGAGCGCCGCGCCCGCAGCTACCCGCACCAGCTCTCGGGCGGCATGCGGCAGCGCGTGATGATCGCCATGGCGCTGGCCTGCCGCCCGCGCCTGCTGATCGCGGACGAACCCACCACGGCGCTCGACGTCACGGTGCAGGCCCAGATCCTGTCCCTGATCGACGAGTTGAAGCGGGAAACCGGCACCGCCGTCGTCCTGATCACCCATGACCTCGGCGTGGTCGCGGACCATGCGGACGAGGTCGTGGTGATGTATGCCGGCCGCATCGCGGAGCGTGCCAGCGCGGCCGATCTGTTCGCCCGTCCGCAGCACCCCTACACCATCGGCCTGCTCGGCGCGGCACCGCGGCTGGAGGGTGGCGCGGCGCGGCTCGCCAGCATCGAGGGCACTGTGCCCGACCTGATGCACCCGCCGCCCGGCTGCCGCTTCGCTCCGCGCTGCCCCTTCGCCGTCGCGAAATGCGCTGAACAGCCGCCGCTGGCCGACATCGTCCCGGGCCACCAGGCCGCCTGCTGGCGCGCGCCGCTCGATACGTTGCTGGAGGGCGCGGCATGACGGAAGCGCTGCTGGAACTGCGCGACGTCTCCAAGGGCTTCCCGGTGCGCGACGCCATCGGCCGCCGTCGCGGCGCGGTGCGGGCGGTGGATGGCGTCTCGCTCGTCGTGCCGAGGGGCAGCGTGCTCGCCATCGTCGGCGAAAGCGGCTGCGGCAAGTCCACGCTGGGCCGGCTGGCCTTGCGGCTGATCGAGCCCGACACGGGCAGCATCCTGTTCCAGGGCGAGGACCTCCGCAGCCTGTCCGCCAGCGCGCTGCGCGCCCGGCGGCGCGACATGCAGCTGATCTTCCAGGACCCCTTCGCCAGCCTCGACCCGCGCATGACGGTGGAACAGGCGGTGGCGGAGCCGCTGCGGCTGCACGGCATCGTGCCGCGGGCGCAGGAGCCGCGACGGGTGGCGGAGCTGCTGTCCCGCGTCGGGCTGCGGCCGGAACTGGCGCGGCGCTGGCCGCATGAGTTCAGCGGCGGGCAGCGCCAGCGCATCGCCATCGCCCGCGCGCTCGCCAGCCAGCCGAAGCTGATCGTCGGCGACGAGCCGGTCTCGGCGCTGGATGTCTCCGTGCAGGCGCAGGTGGTGAACCTGCTGCAGGACCTGATCCGCGAGTTGGGCCTGACCTTCGTGCTGATCAGCCACGACCTCGGCGTGGTGCGGCACATCGCGGACCGGGTGGCGGTGATGTATCTCGGCAAGATCGTGGAGCAGGGCGCGACGGACGCCGTGTTCCGCACACCGCGCCACCCCTATACGCGCGCGCTGCTGGCGGCGGTGCCGGGGCAGGGCCTGGGCAACACGCCGCTGCTCGAGGGCGACATCCCGAGCCCGATCAACCCGCCCTCCGGCTGCCGCTTCCGCACCCGCTGCCCCCATGCGCAGGCGCTCTGTGCCGAGGTGCAGCCGGAACTGGCCGGGCCGGCCGGCCACGAAGCCGCCTGCCACTTCCAGGACAGCCTGCCGCCGGCCATCGCCGGGCGCGAGGCCGATGCGGGCGGCGAGAGGCTGCGCCGCCTGCAGGCCTACTTCACCGACCAGACACAAAGAACAGGAGAACTGGCATGATCCGTAAGACCCTGGCCGCCGCGCTGCTCGGCTTCACCGCGCTCGCCGCGGCTCCGGCCGTGGAGGCGCAGCATCTGCGCATCGCGCTGCGGGAGGATCCGGACATCCTCGACCCGACCCTGTCGCGCACCTATGTCGGCCGCATCGTCTACATGGGCTTCTGCGACAAGCTGTTCGACATCAACGCGGCGCTGGAGCCGGTGCCGCAGCTGGCCACCGGCTACACCTGGGACGACCCGACCACGCTCACCATCAAGCTGCGCTCCGGCGTGCGCTTCCATGACGGGGAGATGATGGATGCGGAGGCGGTGCGCTATTCGCTGAACCGCCATCTGACCCTGCAGGGCAGCTTCCGCCGGTCCGAGATGGGCGCCGTCACCTCGATCGAGGTGGTGGACCCGCTGACCGTCCGCATCAAGCTCGGCCAGCCCAATGCCGCCTTCCTGGCGACGCTCACCGACCGCGCCGGCATGATCGTCTCGCCCAAGGCCGCGGAGGCCGCCGGCCGCGACTTCGGCACCCGCCCGGTCTGCGCCGGGCCGATGCGCTTCGTCGAGCGGGTGGCGCAGGAGCGCATCGTGCTGGAGCGCTTCCCCGAATACTGGGACGCCGCCAACATCCACCTGGCCCGCGTGACCTACCTGCCGATCCCGGACAACACGGTGCGGCTGGCGAATGTGCAGTCCGGTGCCGTGGAATTCGGGGAGCGGATGGAGCCGGACGACCTGCGATCGATCCAGCGCAACCGCAATCTGCGCGGCGTGCCGGTGGAGGAGCTGGGCTACCAGGGCATCACCATCAACATCGGCAACGGCCCACGCGCCAACACGCCGATGGGCCGCGATGCCCGCGTGCGCCAGGCCTTCGAGCTTTCGCTGGACCGCGCCGCCATCAACCAGGTGGTCTATGAGGGGATGTACACCCCGACCCGCCAGCCCGTGCCGCCCGCCAGCAGCTTCCATGTCCGCAGCTTCCAGCCGGAAGCCCGCGACGTGGCCCGCGCCCGCGCCCTGTTGCGCGAAGCCGGCCACACCGCGCCGGTGCCGGTCGAGCTGACGGTGCCGAACAACCCGGACCTGCGGCAGGCCGGCGAGGTGATCCAGGCGATGGCGCGGGAGGCCGGGTTCGAGGTGACGCTGCGGGCCTCCGAATTCGCCTCGGCGCTCGCGGGCGCCGTGCGCGGGGAGTTCGAGACCTTCCTGCTCGGCTGGTCGGGCCGCACCGATCCGGACGGCAACATCTACGCCTTCATGCACAGCCGCGGCGGCCAGAATGACGGGCGCTACGCGAGCCCCGAGGTCGATGCCCTGCTGGAATCGGCCCGCACCGAGGGCGACGTGGCGAAGCGCCAGGACCTGTACCGCCAGGTCATGGAAACGGCGCTGGGTCGTGACCGCATGCGCATCTACCTCTGGCACCGCAAGAACGTGATGATCCACAGCACGCGCCTGACCGGCTACCAGCCGATCGCCGATGGCATGATCCGCCTGCAGGGCATGCGGCTGAACTGAGCGAAGCCCTCTCCCCCCACTTCGGGGGGAGAGGGTTGGGTGAGGGGGGCCTCGTGCCCCAGGGGAGCGTCACCGACCATGTGGGCCTGGCTGCTGAAGCGCCTCGGGCAGATCCTGCCGACGCTGGTGATCCTGTCCTTCATCATCTTCGGCCTGCAACAGCTCATGCCCGGCGACCCGGCCGTGATCCTGGCCGGGGAGGAACGCGGCGACCCGATGGTGCTGGCGCAGATCCGGGCGGAACTCCGCCTGGATCAGCCGCTGTGGAGCCAGTACCTGTACTGGGTCGGCAACGTGCTGCAGGGGGATTTCGGCTTCTCCTGGCGCATCCGCATGCCGGTCTCCGACCTGATCCTGGAGAAACTGCCGGTCACGGCGCAGCTCGCCTCCATGGCCTTCCTCATCGCCATCGTCATCGGCGTGCCGCTCGGCATCCTGTCGGCGGTGAAGAAGGACACCGCCTGGGACTGGGCGGCGAACGGCATCGCGCTGTTCGGGATTTCGACGCCGAATTTCTGGCTCGGCATCATGATGATCCTGTTCTTCAGCGTGCAACTCGGCTGGCTGCCGCCCTCCGGCTACGTGCCGCTGTGGGAGGATCCGGTGCAGAGCCTCGCCACCACCATCATGCCGGCCTTCGTGCTCGGCACCGGCGTCGCCTCCGTGCTGATGCGCCACACCCGCGCCGCGATGCTGACGGCGCTGAGCCAGGACTACGTCCGCACCGCCCGCGCCAAGGGGCTGACGGAGCGCGTGGTGGTCTGGAAGCACGCGCTGCGCAATGCGCTGATCCCGGTGGTGACGCTGGGCACCATCGAATTCGGAAGGCTGCTGGCGGGCGCGGTGCTGACCGAGCAGATCTTCACCATCCCCGGCTTCGGCAAGCTGGTGGTGGATGCCGTGTTCAATCGCGACTACCCGGTGGTGCAGGGCGTGGTGCTGGCCACCGCGTTGATCTTCGTGGCGCTGAGCCTGGTGGCGGATATCCTCTACATGCTGATCAATCCGCGGCTGAGGCAGGCATGAGCACGACCACCGCCCCGGCCGCGCTGGCGCGCGGCGAAAGCCCTGGCCGCCGTGCCGTCCGCCGCTTCCTGCGCCACCGCCTGGCGCTGTTCGGGCTGATCGTCGTGGTCGCCTTCGTGCTGATCGCGGCCTTCGCGCCCTGGATCGCGCCCTTCGACCCGATCGAGACCAGCTGGTCCCGCATCCGCCGCCCGCCGTCGGAGGCGCATTGGTTCGGCACGGATGAGAACGGGCGGGATGTGATGTCCCGGCTGATCTGGGGCGCGCGGGCCTCGCTCATGGCCGGCGTGATTTCGGTGCTCGGCGCGGTGGCGCTCGGCGTGCCGATCGGGCTGCTGGCGGGGCTGGCGGGTGGCTGGGTGGATGCGGTGATCTCCCGCATCTCGGACGCGATGCTGTCCATTCCCTTCCTGATCCTGGCGATCGCGCTGGCGGCCTTCCTCGGCCCGGCGCTGGAGAACGCGATGATCGCCATCGCCATCAGCGCCAGCCCGGTCTTCGTCCGGCTGGCGCGCGGCATGGCGCTGGATGCGAAATCGACGGATTGGGTGGAGGCGGCGCGATCCCTGGGCAACCCACCCTGGCGCACCGCCTTCGTCCATGTCCTGCCCAACATCATCCCGCCGCTGCTGGTGCAGTCCACCCTTTCGATCGCGGAGGCGATCATCGCGGAGGCGTCGCTGAGCTTCCTCGGGTTAGGCCAGCAGCCGCCGCAGCCGAGCTGGGGCTCCATGCTGAACAGCGCGCAGCGATTCCTGGAGACGGCGCCCTGGCTCGCGATTGCGCCCGGCGCCGCCATATTCGTGGTGGTGCTGGCCTTCAACCTGATGGGCGACGGCCTGCGGGATGCGCTGGATCCCCGGGCCGACCGGCGCTGAAGGACGGGTTGCGCGTCAACTCGTCAGCTCGCCCTCCTCCTCGCCATCCCAGTATCGGATGCGCTCGGCATGGATGTGGATCATCACGACGCCCCTGGTGTCCATGCCGTCCGGGAACCAGCGATCCAGGTCGCTGGACCAATGCTCCGCAAAGGCCGCCTTGTCCCGGACGAGGCGGGCCGTGCCCTGCACCGCGACGAACAGGGGCGGCTTGCCGAGCGGGCCGGCGCTGCCCTGGAAGGACAGGCCGACCTGCGGGTCCGCACCGATATCCCGCACCGTGCGGGCACTGTCCCAGCTGAAATAGAAGGAGTCGCCCTGGTACGCGACCTCGCCATTGTTGCTCATCGGCCTTGTCGCCATGCGCCCGCCCTTGGTGCGGGTGGTCAGCATCGCGAAATCGATGCGACCCATCGCCTTGGCCAGATCCTGCATTGTCCTGGTCGCCATGCTCATGCTCCTGTGGGGGTCGAAGCCCCAACGCGCGGCCGCCGCTCAAGATTTGGCGCGTGGCCCGCGGGCATTCGTTGCAGGCTCTTGATCCGGCGCCTCCTCGGGTCGATCTATTCGCGGCCATGGCACGCCCCCCGAAGATCCTCCTGCCCACCTTGCCGGCGCCCGCGCGCCGGGTTGCCGGCTTCTGGCTGCTGACGCTCAGCCTGTGGCTGGCCAGCGCCCTGGCGCTGTTCCGCTGATGCAGCGGCCGGTCTGGCAGAACGACCCGTGGCGCGAAGGCCGCGCCAAGGTCGAGGGCGCCTTCAGCACCTTCCGCAACGGCACGCGCGGCCTGCTGCTGCCGCTGTTCACTTGGCCACTGCTGCCCGACGTGGTGGTGGAGGTGGTGCGCGGCAATGCGCAGGGGCTGGTCGCCGCCGGCCTCGGCCTGCTGCTGCCGATCCTGGCGGTGCGCACGCTGCGGCGCGGCCGGCGCGGCGATACGCGCCGGGCGGCGGTGCTGACAGCTGTCGCGACCGGGCTGGTCGCGGGATTGGGCGCGCAGACCGGCGTGCCCGTCGCGCTGGTCCTGGCCGCCGGCGCCTGGCTCGGAACGCGGCTGATGTATGACGGCGCCCAGGTCGAAGTGGAGCCGCCGGCGCCACCACCACCGCCCGGCCCGCTGACCGAGGCCCGCGACAGGCTGGCCCGTATCACCGCGGAGCCGCGCCTGGCCGGCATCGCCCAGGCAATGGACGCGGTGCTGGACGACCTCGATGCGCGGCCGGACCGGCTGCCGCTGGCGCGCCGCTTCCTGGCCGTGCACCTCGATGGGCTGGACCGCATCGCCCAGCGCCTGTCCGCCGGCGCCGAGCCGCCGCCGGGCATGCCGCAACTGCTGGACGACATGCAGACCGCCGCCGACGAGCTTCGCAACAAGCTGCGGGCGGAGGAAAGCATGGCGCTGGATATCCAGGTGAAGGTGCTGGCCGAGAGGCTGCGCCAGGAGGGCTACGCATGAGCACCACCAAGCCGAACAGCCCGAAGCCCTATGGCGCGGCGCCGTCCAGCCCGCCCGCCGCCGCGCGGGAGTTGGCGGAGCGCGACCTGCGCGAGGAGGCACCGAACCCGGTGGCGGAGGCGGTGATCGGCGAGCTGGCGCAGCAGATCGACCTCTCCGACCCAGGCTCCATCCTGCGCTTCGGCCAGCAGACCCAGTCCCAGGCCCAGGCCGCCGCCGATTCCATGCTGGAAGGCGCCCGCAACCAGGAGACCGGGGAGGCGGGGCGCACGCTCGCCAGCCTGCTCCAGACCCTGCGCGGCTTCGACGTGACCAAGCTGGACGAGCGGCCGAGCTTCCTGGCCCGCATGTTCACCAAGGCAGGCGCCGAGGTCACCGAAATTATCGGCAAGTACGAGACGGTGAAGGGCCAGATCGAGGGCATCGGCGACAAGCTCGACACCCACCGCACCCGGCTGCTGGAAGACGTCGAACGCCTGGAGCGGCTGTACCAGGCGACGCTGGAGTGGTTCCACGCCCTCGGCACCCATGTCGCGGCCGGCGAGACGGTGCTGCGCAAGACGGATGCCGAGGCGATTCCCGCCATGGAAGCGGCGGTGGCCAATTCCACCGACGATTTGGCACCCCAGAAGCTGCGCGACCTGCGCGGTGCGCGGGACGAGCTGGACCGGCGGGTGCATGACCTGCGCCTGACGCGGCAGGTGGCGATGCAGGCGCTGCCCTCGATCCGGCTGATCCAGGAAAACGACAAGGCGCTGGCCAGCAAGATCCACTCGGTGCTGGCCAACACCGTGCCGCTGTGGCGCCAGCAGCTGGCGCAGGCTCTGGCCATCCACCGGATGCGGGAGGCCGGCCAGGCGGTGAAGGCCGCGACCGACCTCACCAACCAGCTTCTGACCGCCAATGCCGAGACGCTGCGGCGCGGCAACCTGGAGGCGCGGACGGAGCTGGAGCGCGGCGTCTTCGACCTCGCCGCCGTGCAGAAGGCCAATGCGGCGCTGGTCGCGACCATCGAGGACAGCCTGCGCATCGCCGATGAGGCGCGCGGCCAGCGCGCCCGCGCGGCGGAGGAGCTGGAGAAGCTGGAGCTCGATATCCGCCGGGCGCTGAAGGCCGCGAAGCCGCCGCCGGCGGCGCCCCGGCCGATCTGAAGCTCAGGCGCGCGGGTCGCGGCCGAAGCCGAAGCCGCTCATCAGGCTGTCGGGGTCCTCGTCAGGCAAATCCTCGTCCCGCTCCGGCAGGCGGCCGCGCGGCGTCAGGCGGTCCACCATCTGCGGCAGGCCCCGGCTGAGTTGGGACAGGATCTCGTTGCGGCCCATGCCGGTGTGGGCTTCGACTTCCGCCAGTGCCTCCGGCGGCAGCGCGCGGGCCAGTTCATCCGGGTCCACCGGCTCGTTGCCGCCAGGACCGACCCAGCTATCCACCTTCGGGCCGAGCCCGGCGCCGCGCAGTTGCTCGGTGAGGGAGGACAGGCCACGGGCACCGCCCTGGCCGCGCATGAGGTAGGACAGCAGCGCCATCAGGGCCATGCCCTTGATGCCGCCCATGCCTCCCATCTGGCTGCCCCCCATCTGGCCGCCTCCACCCAGCAGGCCGCCCAGCAGCCCACCCAGTCCACCAGATCCGCCGCCCAGACCATCCATGCTGCCGGACCGCGGCGCGCCGCCGAACAGGCCACCACCGGCGCCGGACTGGTCACCCGGCAGGCGCGGCGTGCCGAGCGGCGAGCCATGCGTTGCCATGCCGCCGCCTTGGCCGCCCGGCTGGCCACCGCCCAGGACTCCGGACAGGATGCGGGACAGGATATCGCTCATCTTGGATGTCTCCCTGGCGGGCACCCGAACCGCGTCCCGCAGCAGGCGCAACGCCCACCCATTCCGGGCGGTTGCGCAGCCCGCGCCGAGGGCGCCAAATGCCGCCCAAGAATACCCAGGGAGGATGAAGCATGACGCATCTCACGCGCCGGCTGTTGCTGGCCGCCGGCGGTAGCGTGCTGTCGGCGCCGGCGCTGCGCGCGCAGCGCGCCTGGCCGAACGACACCATCCGCATCATCGCGCCGTTCCCGCCAGGTGGCAGCACGGATGCGCTGGCGCGCCTGCTGCAGCCGCATCTGACACGGAGCCTCGGGGTTTCCGTGGTGGTGGAGAACCGGGCCGGGGCCTCGGGCTCGCTGGGCACCGCGGCGGTGGCGCGCAGCGCGCCGGATGGCAATAGCTGGGTGCTGGTCTTCGACACCCATGCGGTGAACCCGGCGCTGATCCCGAACATGGGCTTCGAAACGGAGCGCGACCTGACGCCGCTGCTGCTGTTCGGCACCGCGCCCATGGTGCTGACGGCGCATCGCACCCGCCCCTACAAGACCTTCGCCGCGATGGCCGAGGCGGCGCGGGCGAAGCCGGACACCCTGACCTATGGCAGCATCGGCAACGGCTCGCTTGCCCACCTGACGATGGCGCTGGTGGGCAAGGCCACCGGCCTGCAACTGGTGCATGTGCCGTATCGCGGCGGCGGGCCGCTGGCGCTGGCAGCCCTGGCCGGGGAGGTGGACCTGCCGATCGCGACGCGGCCGGCGATCGGCGTGCATGTCGACAGCGGCGCGCTGGTGCCGCTGGCGCAGACCGGCGCGACACGCTCGCCCTCCATGCCCGACATCCCGACGCTGGCCGAATCCGGCGTGCCGGGCATCGACGCCCGCGCCTTCTGGGGCTTCCTCGGCCCGGCCGGCCTGCCGGCGCCGATCAAGCAGCGGATGGAGGCGGCGATCCGGGAGGCGCTGGCGATTCCGGAGGTGCGGGCGCGCGTCATCGCGCTGGGCATCGACCTGGACCCCAAGGGGGAGGCGGAGTTCGGACCCTTCCTGTCCACCCAGATCGCCACCTGGGGCCGCGTGGTGCGAGAAAACAACATCCGTCCCGATTGATTGGGCCCGATTGACCGCAGGCGCGCCGGCTGGTCGCATGCGGTCCTGGAAGTGGAGGAAAATCCGATGAAGGCATGGGCCGTGGTCGAGGCGGGCAAGCCGCTGCAGGAAATCGAGATGCCGACGCCGGAGCCCACCGGCAAGCAGGTCCTGCTGGAAGTCACCCATGCCGGCGTCTGCCACTCCGACCTGCACATCTGGGAAGGCGAATACGACCTCGGCAGCCGCGGCACCATGAAGCTGTCCGATCGCGGCGTGGTGCTGCCGCTGGCGATGGGGCACGAGGTGGTGGGCCGCGTGCTGAAATGGGGGCCGGAGGCGACCGGGCTCAAGGTGGGCGAGACCAAGCTGGTCTTCCCCTGGGTCGGCTGCGGCCATTGCGCGCGCTGCCTGGCGGAGGAGGACAACATGTGCCTCCAGGGCAAGGCGCTCGGCGTGTTCCAGAACGGCGGCTACGCCACCCACATCCTGGTGCCGGAACCGCGCCACCTGATCGAGATCGGTGACCTCGACCCGGCGCTGGCCGCGACCTACGCCTGTTCCGGCGTCACGGTGTATTCGGCCATCAACAAGGTGATGCCGATGCCGCCCGAGGCGCCGATCGTGGTGGTGGGCGCGGGCGGCCTGGGCCTGTCGGCGATCTCGGTGCTGAAGGCGATGGGCCACCGCAACATCGTCTGCGTCGACATCGGCGAGGACAAGCTGGCCTCCGCCAAGGCCGCCGGTGCCACGGCGACGGTGCTGGCCAAGGGGGAGGACACCGCGCAGCGCATCATGCAGGCCGCCGGCGCGCCGGTGGAGGCGGTGATCGACCTGGTGAACGGCAGCACCACCGCCCGCTTCGCCTTCGATGCGCTGACCAAGGGCGGCAAGCTGATCCAGGTCGGCCTGTTCGGCGGCGAATTGGCGCTGCCGCTGCCGCTGATGGCGATGCGCGCGCTGACCGTGCGCGGCAGCTACGTCGGTGACCCGAAGGAGTTGCGCGCCCTGGTGAAGCTGGCCCGTGGCGGCACGCTGCCCGCCATCCCGATCACGAAGGAGCCGCTGCGCAATGCCGACAACGCCTTGCAGCGGCTGCGGGCCGGGAAGGTGACGGGGCGGATCGTGCTGACGGCGGACGCTGCCTGAGGCCTGCGACTTGTGCTAAGCGTCACGCATGGCCGATGGTCCCAGCGTGACGCCGCCCTACGTTCCGCCCTATCCGCACCGGCCCGCCAAGGGCCTGCCGCTGCGCCAGATGCTGCGCCTGGCGCGGGAGAACTGGTTGGCGATCTGGGCCACCACCTCCTTCGAGCGGGACGTGCTGGGCTCGAAGCTCTGGCTGCGGGACGTGGTGGTCTGCAACAGCCCGGAGACGGTGCACTACGCCTTCGTCGAGCGGCATGAGAATTTCCAGCGCAAGAGCCCGCAGCACCGCCACGCGCTGATCCCGCTGCTGGGCGATGGCCTGTTCGTCAGCGACGGCACGCTGTGGCGCGAACGCCGGCGGGTGGTGGCGCCCGTCACCCATGTGTCGCGCCTGCCGGAACTGGCGCCCGCCATCACGGAGGCCGCCGCCGAGCGCCGGGCGCAATGGCTGGCGCTGCCGCCGGGCCAGCCGATCGACGTACTGGCGGAAATGGGCCACCTGACCGCCGAGATCATCTGCCGCACCATCTTCGGCCGGGCGCTCGGCGCGGATGCCGCCGGCACCGTGGTGGCGGCTTTTGCCGAGTATCAGGCGGTGATCGGCCAGACGGATGTGCTGTCCCTGTTCGGACTGCCGGACTGGTTCCCGCGCTTCCGCAGCCCGCGCGTCCGCGCCACCGCGCGCCGCATCCACCAGGTGGTGGATAGGCTGATCGACGGCATCCTGGATGGCTCGCAGGCGGGCGAGGCGTCCCTGATCCGCGCCATGTCGGAAGCCAAGGTGGCCGGCACCGACGCGCCGATGGACCGCCGCGCCTTCCGCAACGAGGCCATCGTGCTGTTCATGGCCGGGCACGAGACCACCGCCAACACCCTCGCCTGGGCGCTGTTCCTGATGTCGCAGGACCCGGTGAGCGCGGAGCGGCTGGCGGCCGAAGTGGCCGAGGTCATGGGCGACCGCGTCGCCACTCTGGCCGACCTGCCCAACCTGCCCTTCACCCGCGCGGTGGTGGAGGAAACGCTGCGCCTGTTCCCGCCCGTGCCGCTGCTGTCGAGGGAGGCGCTGGGGCCGGACCGGATCGGCGATCGCGTCGTGAAGAAGGGCACCATCGTGCTGGTCTGCCCCTGGCTGCTGCACCGCAAGCCCTCCCTGTGGGACCAACCGGATGCCTTCGTGCCGGACCGCTTCATGCCGGGCGCACCGAAGCCGCCGCGGCACGCCTACATCCCCTTCAGCACCGGGCCGCGCATCTGCACCGGCCAGCATCTCGGCCTGGCGGAGGCGACCATCTGCCTGGCGGCCCTGGCCGGTCGCTTCCGCTTTGCGCTGGAGCCGGGGACGGAGGTGATGCCGGTGGCGCGTCTGACGCTGCGGCCCGGGGAACGCCTGCCGATGCGGATCACGGACCGGGCGATGCAGCCCGTTGGTTGACCACCTGTACCCGGCGCCACCCTGGCGCTGGTCGGCGCGCCAGGCGCTGCTGCGCCACTGGCTGCGCGACCCGGCACAGGGGCTGGCGGACTACCTGCCGCACCAGATCATGCGGCTGCTGCCGACCGAGGCCGCCTCCGCCTTCGGCGCCCGGATGGGCCTGCGCGGCGGGCGCAACCGGCCCGTCGCCTCGGACCGCGTCCGCGCCCTGCTGCGCCACCTGCGGCCGCAGGCGACGCCGACGGAGGTGGAGGCGCTCACGCTGGCGCATTGGGCGCATGTCGGCCGCTGCTTCGGTGAATTCGCCGCGCTGTCGCGCTTCCGCGCCGAGGACCGCATCGCTATCGAGGGCGCGGAGCATGTGCTGGCGGTGCGCCAGGCGGGCCGGCCGCTGATCGTGGCCGGGCTGCATGTCGGGAATTGGGAGGTGGTGCATGCCGGCCTCGCCATGCTCGATATCCCGTTCCACGCCATCTACCAGCGCCTGCCCAACCGCTTCCGCATGCGCATCGCCGACCGTGCGCGCGGTCGCAGCCGCAGCGCGGCCGGCGGCCGGGCCGCGGTGGCGGTGGCGCCGACGCTCGGCGCGGTGTTCGAGGCGCATCGCGTGCTGGAAAGCCGCGAGGCGGCGCTGCTGTACTACGTGGATGAATACTGGGAGGGGCGGGTGCATGCCCCGGCGCTCGGCCGACCCCTGCGGATGGACGGCAACATCATGCGTGCCGTGCGCCTGGCCGCGGCCACCGGCGCCGCGGTGGTGCCGGCCTATGCGCTGCGCCTGGGCGATGCCGCCCGCTTCCGCCTGACCTTCCTGCCTGAAATCCCGGTCGGGCCGCCGGGACGCGGGCGGGCCGCGGTGCTGGAGGATATCGCGGCGCTGGACCGGGTGGTGGAGACGGTGGTGCGCGCGAATCCGGAGCAGTGGTTCATGGCGCACGTCTTCCAGCCGGACCGCTGAGACAGCCGCTACCGGTAGGGGTGGCCCGAGACCGGGTCGCAGGGCGGGTCGGGCGTTGCCGCAATGGCATGCAGCGCGCGCTCACGCTCACCGGGACGCACCGTGTACTGCTCCGGCGGGTCGCCGGGCGGATAGGCGCCGACCACCAGCAGGTCCGCCGACTGGCCCAGGTTGCGGTGCGCGGTGCCGGCGGGCAGCACCACCACGTCGCCGGCGGCGAGGTCCAGCACCACCCCGGCCTCCGCCCCCAGCCGCACCCGGACATGGCCACGGGCGATCGCCAGCGCCTCATGCGCGTTGGGATGGTAGTGGTCGTAGTCATGGATGCCGTTGCGCCAGGCGGGGAGCCAGCCATGCCGGGCGAACAGGGCCTCGGCGGCCTCGGCATCACCGGCGGGCACGGCGCCACGGTGGATCAGGACGGGAAGGCGCGCATTGTTCGGGATCTGGCCGCCGCGCGGTTCACTGTCCGTCAGGAACAGGCGTTCGGCGCCATCGGTGCCGCGTTCATGCATGGAAGGACCCTCCGCAGGCCAGACGCGCTGGCCCCGGGCTGGGTTCTACTCGAAAAGCTGCGAGGTCAGGCGCAGATGCTGGCTGGCATGCGGGGCGCCATCCTGCGCCACCTCGATCAGCGCCGGCGCCTCGGCCGTCATCATGCGCGTGCCGGCGGGGCGGTTGTAGATGAAGCCATGCGTCGGGTAGGTGCGGCCGAAGCTGTCGCTGGAATGCCCGACCTGGACGCGGACCGCGGTCCAGTCGTTGCGGTCGGAGACGTCCATCACCACGACGCCCCGCATCACGCTGCCGCGGCGGATGCCAGGGCCGCCCCAATTGGCGTGGTCGATATGGATGGTGCGGCTGCCGACGACGCGGCTGACCACGGCGACGTGGCCCCGGCTCATCCCACCGGATGCCGTGAAGGCCAGGACGGCGCCACGCTCGGGCCGCTGTCCCCGGGCGTAGGTGCCTGCGGCCGCGCCCCACCACAGGCGGGCATCGCCGCTGATGTTCATGCCGGTCGCCATCCGCGCGAAGGGCACGCAGGACAGGCCGGAGGTTGCGGAGACGGGCAGGATGGGCGTGCCGGCGCCGACCTGCGGCACGGCGGCGCGGAAGGACGCGAGCTGCGGGCCGGTGATGGTGCGGACCGGACGGGCCTGGGCATCCTGGCGTGCAGGCGCCGCAGGACGGGCGGCGCGCTGGCTCGGCGTCGAACGCTGCGCGGCGGCCTGGGCCTGCGGGTTGATCCGGTCGGCAAGGGCGCTGGGCAGGCTGATGACGGATGTTCCCATCAGGACGCAGAGTGCGGCCAGCGTGCCTCTTGCCCGCATGTGTGAATCCCCGTTCGTGTGCCTCAAGCGCGCCGAGCGGCTCGCCTGAAACATGCGGTAACCGGCGGGGATGGCCCGGGGCAACCCGGCGTGATCGCAACGGCGCCAAACCGGGGCGATTTGCTCAAGCTGGCGTGATCGCTCGCCCCAGGAACAGATCATCTTCCTAGGATGAAACACGCCGAAACACGAAGACACAGTGTAGCGGCAGGAAAGACACACTCGGCACACGGAATCGGGAGGCGCCAAAACCTGGTCACATGGCTGGCATGTGACCAGGGAATGAATCGAGGTCGGCTGCTGCCTCAGCGGCAGGCGGTGACCATGATCTCCACAAGGTGGCGCGGGTCGGCCATGTTCGCCTCGACGCAGGCGCGCACCGGACGGCCGGCCTCGCCCAGCCAGGACACCCAGTGCTTGTTCATGGCGTCGCGGTCGCGGATGTCCTTCAGCCAGATCTGCGCCTGCAGCAGGCGGGTGTTGTCGGTGCCGTTGGCTTCCAGCGCCGCGTCGATCTTCGCCAGTACCTGCTGGGTCTGCCCGCCGATGTCCTGGGACAGGTCGTCGGCCGTGATGCCGGCGAGGTAGACGAAGTTGTGGTACTCGACCGAGGTCGACAGGATCGGGTTGCTGCCCTGGCGGGTGATCTTGGACATCGCGCGGTTCTCCTCGTGGCGTTTCGCGCGGTGTTCGTAGGACGGGGGTGGCAGGGCGACAAGACGGGGCGCGTCCTGCCGGGATCAGCCTTCCGGTGGCGACGCCTCGCCATGGTCGGCGGCACCGGCCACGGCGCAGCCACAGAAGGGGCAGCGGGCCAGCCGCGCCAGTTGGGAGGCCAGTTCGGGCGGCACCGGCCGCCCCCCCAGCATCCGCGCCAGCTCCGCCTCCAGCGCCGCGTGGCTGTCCGTGGCCGTGCAGCCGGTGCCGTATTCGGCGGCGATGTCGGCGGAGGGCGCCTCGAGCCGGAAGGCCTGCGCCGCCGCGGGAAGGGCTGCGGCGGGAAGGCAGGTCAGCAGGGCGCGGCGGTGGGTCGACATGCGCCGAGCCTACCGCAGCACGCGGCCGCTACGCCACCTCGGCGTAGCTACGCCACGACGGCGTAGCTGCTGCCGGATGCCGCGGCACCGATCATCGCCTCGAACACCGCGACGCCGTGGATCGCCTCGGCGACCGGCAGCGGGTAGGCCGGGCCGCCCGCGACGGCGGTCGCGAATGCTGCAAGTTCAGCGGCTTCGATGTCGGTCTTCGGAAAATTCTTCACCCAGGGCTCGCCTTCGCGCGGGGTGAAGCTGAGGCTCTCATGGCCCTGCAATTGCAAGATACCCTCCGTCCCGAACAGCGCGACGCGCCAGAAGGAGGGTGTCAGCGCCAGGGTCGCGAAGTTCAGCGTCGCGCCGCTTTCCAGCTCCGCCAGCATCGCCGTGGTATCGTCGATGGTCTTCGAGACCTGCGCCTTGCTGATGACGGAGACCTGCCGGAAGCGCCCGGCCAGGTGGATGATCATGTCGATCATGTGGATGCCCATGCCGCCCATGCCGCCGAGCGGGCTCTCCGCCCGGTCCGCGCGCCACATGCCGGGCTGGTAGGCGCGGGCGCCGGGGCCGCTGAACTGGCCCTCGACATGCAGCAGGGTGCCGAGCTTGCCCTCGGCCAGCATGAACTTCATCAGCGCGACCGAGGGCAGGAAGCGCCGGTTGTGGCCGAGCGCCATCACCACGCCGGCCTTCTCGCAGGCCGCCACGGCGGCGGCGGCGCTGGCGCGGTCCAGGGTGAAGGGCTTCTCGCAGAACACGTGCTTGCCGGCACGCGCGGCGGCGATCACCTGCTCCGCATGCTGGGCGTGCGGCGTTGCCAGCACCACCGCCTTTACCTCCGGGTCCGCCAGCACGGCGGCGAAATCGGGCAGCAGGCGCAGCTTCTGCTCCCCGGCCCAGGCGCGCGCCTTGTCGGGAGACCGGGTGGTGCCGGCGACGAAGCGGATCGGCGCCCCCTGCTGGCCCTGGACGCTGTTGACCAGCACCTGGCCCCAGCGGCCCATCCCGACGATGGCTGCGTTTAACATTCTGTTCGCTCCCAAAGCATTTTCAAGTCCGGCGGATTCGCCGGACGATTCGGAAAATGCGACTGCATTACCGGCTCGCCGAGGATGCCGGCTCGCCTTCCAATTCGCGTTCCATCCGGCGCAGCCGCGTCAGGCCCCAGGCGAAGACGCCGAGGAACAGCGCCACCGCCACCAGCGTCGGCCATTGCAGCCCGAACAATTCCCCGGCCGCGCCCAGCGACAGCGCGCCGAGCGCCGGGAAGGCGCGGGTGATCAGGCCCCAGAGGCTCAGCATCCGGCCCCGATAGGTCGTGTCCGTCGCGCTCTGGATCAGGGTCTGCACGCTGATGCCGTGGATCGAGGCGGTGCCGCCGATCAGCGCCGCGCAGAGCATGCCGAAGGGGAAGAAGCTGGTGGCGACGAAGCCCACGGTTGCCACCGCCTGCGCCAGCCCGGCGAAGACCGCAAGCCGTGTGGTACCCTCCAGCCGCCCGCGGGACGCCACCCAAAGGCCCGCGACCAGCGCGCCGACGCCGAAGCAGGCGGTCAGGATCGCCAGGCTCTCTGCGCCGCGGCCGAACAGGCGCTCGACGAAAGGCGGCAGGATCTCCTGCACGCCGCGCAGCAGCAGCGCACCCAGCGCGGCATACAGCAGGATCGGGCCGAGGCCCGGATGCCGCGCGGCATAGCGCAGCCCCTCCATCACCTCGCCGAACAGGGAGGCCGAGGCGGGGTGGCCGCGGCGTTCCTTCGGGTCGATCCGCAGCAGGTAGATGGACAGGCAGGCGAACATGTAGCCCACCGCATTGCCCGCAATCGCCGGCACCACGCCCCAGATGGCGATGACCGGGCCGGCGATGGCGGGGCCGATGAAGCGGGCGGTGGCGAAGCACAGCGAATTGGCGGCGACCGCGGCCGGCAGGTCGGCGCGCGCCACGATGCCGGGCATCAGCGTCTGCCGCGCCGGCTGGGCGAAGCTGGCGGCGACGCCGCCCAGCACCTCCAGCACCAGCAGGATGGCGATGGTCATGTGGCCGCTGAAGGTGATGCCGGCGACGAGCGCCGATTGCAGCGCGATGGCCAGTTGCGTCCACATCGCCAGCTTCACCCGGTCCACCCGGTCCGCCATCGCGCCGGCCAGCGGGCTGATGAACACCGCCGGCGCCAGGTCGCAGAACGCCACCATGCCGACCCAGAAGGCGCTGCCCGTCAGTTCCCAGGCGAGCCAGGACACCGCGATGCGCTGCATCCACAGCCCGGTCCAGGCGACCATGGAGCCGGAGAAGAAAAGCCTGGAATCGCGCGTGGCAAGCGCGCGGACGAGGGCGCTGGAGGAAGCCACCCGGGAGGCCGGGTCAGCGCACCCGTCGCGGCGTGGCCGGCGGCGCCCCCGGTGGGGCCGGGGCGGCGGTGGGCGCGGTCGGCGCGCGGCTCAGGCATTCGGCGATCAGCCGGTCGCGGTCGATCTGCGCCGCGCCGCGATCCGATTCGAGCCGGCTGAACGGCGTGACGCCGAGGGTGCCGCGACTCGACTCGGACTCATCCGTCCGCATCAGCTGCCCGCGCTCCCGGTACTGCACCACGCGCGTGGCCTCGGTCCGGCAGGCCTCGTAGCGGCTGTCGCGCTGGCCCTGCGGCACCGGCGCCGGGGCAGCGATCGGTGTCGGCAGATTGCCGGGCAGGGCAATGTTGCAGGCCGCCAACGGCAGGGTGAACAGCAGGAAAATCGGCAGGCGGCGGGGCATGTCGGGAACCTTCGGGGCGGCGGATCAGGCCAGGACGCGGGGGCCCGCCTCGGGTGGGCCGGGCAGGGTGCGTGACAATAGCCCGCGAAGTTCCTCCGCGTCGAACCTGGCCCCGGCATCGAGCGGCTGGGCGGCGGCGGCGCGCAGAAGGGACGGGTGCAATTCCACGCCATCGGCGGTCACCGCGAACAGCCCGGCCATCCAGGCGCTGCGCCCCATCACCTCCACCAGCGCCAGCAGCCGCAGGCACAGCGCCAGGCCGGGCAGCGTCTCGAGCCCGGCGCGGCGGTCCACCGCCTCGGCCCAGGACCGTGCGTCGCGGTCGGCGATGGACAGCACGGTGGCGCTGCCGTCCGAGCGGCGGAACAGCAGGGTGCGCGTCGGCCCCCACTGGCCGGCATGGGCGCGGTCCCGCGCCGCATCCCAGGCGGCGAGCAGGGCCGTAGGCGTGACGGCGGGCAGCGCCTCGGGCGCGACGGGGACGGCGTAGGACAGGCTGCCGTCTTCGGCGGCAGCGACCTGGATCTTGGCATGCGGCATCTTGTTCAATGTGGCATCGCCGCCGCGCCGTGACACCCATCGCGGATGGCATCTTCGCAAAGCGTGCCGGGCATGGCGTGATGCGGCCATGGAACCGAACCGCCTCACCGCCCTCGACGCCGCCCGCGCCATCGCCGCCGGCCGGCTTTCCGCCACCGACCTGATGGAGGCCTGCCTGGCCCGCGCCGCGGAACGCGAAGGGGTGGTGCACGCCTTCGTCCACCTGGACCGCGGCCTGGCCCGCCGCGCCGCGACCCGCGCGCGGCCGGGGCCGCTGTCGGGCCTCCCGTTCGGGGTGAAGGACGTGCTGGATACGGCGGACATGCCGACCGGCTACGGCTCGCCGATCTGGGCCGGGCATCGGCCGCGCGGCGATTCGGCGGTGGTGGCCGCGGCGCGCGCGGCGGGCGCGGTCATCATGGGCAAGACCGTCACCACCGAATTCGCCACCCGCAACCCCGGGCCGACCACCAATCCGCACAACCCCGCGCATACGCCGGGCGGATCCTCCTCCGGCTCCGCCGCCGCGGTCGCGGATTTCATGCTGCCGCTGGCCTTCGGCACGCAGACGGCCGGCAGCATCATCCGCCCCGCCGCCTATTGCGGCGTCGTCGGCTTCAAGCCGAGCTATGGCAGCCTGCATCGTGGCGGCATGAAGGTGTGCTCGGAGGGTCTCGACACCATCGGCGTCATGGCCCGCAGCGTCGCCGATTGCGGGCTCGCGATCGGCGCGATGACCGGGATGCCGATGGACCCGGAGGCGAAGCTTTCCCGCCCGCCGCGCCTCGGCCTCAGCTTCGGCCAGGCGCCGGAGGCCGCGGCGCCGGAGACGGTGGCGCGGCTGCACGAGGTGGCGGAGGCCGCGCGCCGCGCCGGGGCGGAGGTGGTGGAATTCGCCCTGCCGCCGGCGCTGGAGGAGGCCGCCGCGCTGCATGCCCACATGATGAACATGGAGACCCGCCAGGCGCTGGCCTGGGAATGGGCGGTGGCGCGCGCCGAAATCTCCCCGGTGCTGCGGGAGAGGCTGGAGTGGGCGGAGGCGCAGCCGGCCGAGAAGCTGCTTGAATCGCGGGTGGCCGCGAAGGCGGCACGCGCCGCCTTCCTGGATGCGACCCAGGGGCTCGACGCCATATTGACGCCCAGCGCGCCGGCCGAGGCGCCGGAAGGGTTGGGCTATACCGGCGATGCGACCTTCAACCTGCTCTGGACCCTGCTGTGGGGGCCGAACGTGACCATTCCGGCCGGGACCGGCCCGAAAGGACTTCCGCTCGGCGTGCAACTGGTCGGGCGCATCGGCGAGGATGCGGGGCTGCTCGCCACCGCACGTTGGGTACAGGCTGCGATCGGTTGACGGAGGACGTTGCGGCCGAGGCGCTGGGCCGCGCGCGGCACCTGCTGGCCTTGCCCGACCCGGTCGCGGCGATCGCGCCGCTGGAGGCGGCGGCGGCCGCCACCGGCCTGACCCAGGTGGAGGCGCTGCGCGCCCTGGTCCGGCTGCGTACCGGCCTCGGCCAGGATGCGGTGGCCGCGGCGCATGGGCGGACGCTGCTGGCGCTGCGGCCGGAGGATGACCAGGCGCGCTTCCTGCTCGGCCGGTCGCTGCACCTGCTCGGCTGGCCAGACCTGGCGCTGCGCTGCTTCCGCGCCCTGCGCGCGCCGGTGCCGGCCTGGTGGGTTGCGATGACCCACGACGTGGCGGCGGAGCTTTCGGCCGCGCGGCTGGAGGCGTTGGCGGCCTGCCGCGCCTGGCGCCGCGGCCGTCGCGACGCGCAGAAGCTGGCCCGGCTGCTGCTGCGCGCCGGCCATCCGCGCGCGGCCGAGGCGGTGCTGGCCGCACGTCCCGTGGACCAGCGCGGCGACTGGGCGGAGGCGCTGGTCCGGCTGCGCCTGGCGGAGGGCGCACCCGATGCAGAATTGCGCGCCACCCTCCGCCACCCGCCGGCGCTGAACTGGCGGGATGCCCTGGCGGCGGCCCGCATGCTGCTGCAGATCGGCGAGGTGGCCGCAGCGGAAGCCATGCTGGCGACACTTCCGGACCACCTGTCCAGCCCTGCCGGCGCGCTGCTGCGGACCCGGCTGCTGCTGCTGGCCGGCGAGGTGCCGCGCCTGCGGGCCGTCACGGCCGCGGCCTTCGCCGCCAAGCCCTACCGCAGCGACCCGGCGCGGCAGGCGGTGACGGCGCTGGTGCTGGACCGGGCGATCCCGATCTGGCGCGGCCCGGACCCTGCCGCCGGGTCGCCGCTGACCGTGCCACTCGTGCAGTACTGGGACACGCCCGACCCGCCGTCCGATGTGCTGGAGGTGATGGAGAGCTGGGTGCGCCACCACCCCGGCCTGCCCCTGGCGCGTTTCCATGCGGCGAGTGCGCGGGATTTCCTCGCCGGGGTGGGGGCGGAGGCGCTGGCCGCCTTCGAGTCCTGCCGCCACCCCGCCATGCAATCCGACGTGCTGCGCATGGTGTTCCTCGCGCGCCATGGCGGGCTCTGGGCGGATGTGGATGAGCGCTGCCTGCGGCCGGTCTCCGAATGGCTGGCGCGGCTGCCCCGGCTCGGGCTTCTGGCGGCGTTCTCGGATGAGATTCCCTACTACGTCCACAGCTATGTGCTGGCGGCGCCGCCGGGCAGCGGCGTGATGGCGCGGCTGGTCGCGCGGATGCTGCCGCCGCTGGTTGCCGCCGCCCGCCGTGGCCAGCAGGTGCGCATCTGGGAGGCGACGGGGCCGGGGCTTGTAACGCGCGCGGTGGCGGCGGAGGCCGATCCCTCGGCGGTGGCACTGCTCGAGCCCGGGTATTTCCGCGGCTTCGTCGGGGCGGTCGAGGATCTCGGCTACCGGCGCACGGCGGCGGGGAACTGGCGGCTGGCCTAGGGCCGTTTCACCTGCGCCATGCACAGGTGAAACGGCCCTAGCTGTTGATTTGGCGCATTTACCGAGCCGTCAGGCGTATCCGCCTGACTTGAAAATGCTCTAGATGCTCCGCAGCCACGCGGCGGTCTCGGGATCGGCCGGATAGAAGGATTCTATCGCAAGCTCGGACAGGGTGACTTCGGCGGGGTTGCCGAAGACCGTGGTGGTGG
This sequence comes from Falsiroseomonas sp. E2-1-a20, assembly GCF_051433195.1. Lineage (NCBI taxonomy): Bacteria > Pseudomonadati > Pseudomonadota > Alphaproteobacteria > Acetobacterales > Roseomonadaceae > Falsiroseomonas > Falsiroseomonas sp. E2-1-a20. The sequence continues at coordinate 61,113 of NZ_JBHMFT010000016.1, forward strand.
ACAGCAGCGTCAGCCGCCCGGCCGCAGTTTCCAGCACCAGCGGCACCACGACCCCGCCCGGGATCAGGGCCGGGATGGTCGGCACGGCGCGTGGCGGCGCGGGCAGCGCCTGCAACTCGGCCAGCAGCGCGGCCAGCACCGGATCGCCGCCAGCGTCCACCTGCCGGCGCAGCCGTTCCAGCAGGTGCGACCGCCACTCGACGAAATTGCCGATGCGCGGCGCCAGCCCGCCCGGATGCAGGCTGAGCCGCATGGCGTTCACCGGCGGTGCCAGCAGGGACGGCTCGGCGATCCCGGCCAGCAGCGGCGCCACGGCGGCATTCGTCGCCACGATCTGCCAGTGCCGGTCCACGGCCAGCGCCGGGTTCGGCGCCTGCGCCGCCAGGATCATCTCCAGCGCCTGGCGCGCGCCGGCCATGGCCGGGTCGGCCAGCGGCGCGTCGCGGTAGGCGGGGGCGTAGCCGGCGGCGAGCAGCAGCGTGTTGCGGGCCCGCAGCGGCACGTCGAGCTGTTCCGCCAGGCGCAGCACCATCTCCCGGCTCGGGCTGGCGCGGCCGCTTTCGACGTAGCTGAGGTGCCGGGTCGAGACCTCCGCATCCAAGGCGAGGTCGAGCTGGCTGCGGCGCCGGCGCTGCCGCCATTCGCGCAGCAGCAGGCCGATGGGTGGGGATGGGGCTGGGGCTGACATGGCGCCGATCCTAGCCAGCATGGCGCCGGCTTCCCATGACCTCCGAGGTTATCGCGCGGCGGCCTCGGACGGGTGTTGGTTGGCGGCATCGGAAACCGAAGGAGGACATCCCGATGCCGAATATGCGGATGCTGCGGCTGGCGCTGCTGGCCGATGCGGCGGCCTGCGCCGCCTGCGGCGTGGTGCTGGCGGCCGGCGCCGGCGCGCTGGCCGGCCCGCTTGGCCTGCCGGAGCCGCTGTTGCGCTGGGTTGGCCTTGGGCTGCTGCCCTGGGCGGCCTTCGTCGGCCTGACGGGCTGGGCGGCCAGCCCCTCGCGCCGCGCCGCCTGGGCCATCGTCGCGCTGAACGCGCTCTGGGTGCTGGACAGCCTGCTGCTGGCGGCGGGCGCCTTCGGCCTGGCCCCGACCGGGCTGGGCGTCGCCTTCATCCTGGCCCAGGCCACCCTCGGCGGTGGCTTCGCGGTGGTGCAGACGCTGGCGCTGCGGCCTGTGCAGTCGGAGGGCGTGGCATGATCCGCACCCGCGACGGCGTCGGCCTGTTCCACCGCAGCCTTGGCGCCGGCTCGCCGGTGGTGTTCCTGGCGAGCTGGTCGCTGCCGGGCGACAGCTGGTTCGGACAGATGATGGCGATGCGCGATGCCGGCCGGCGCGCCGTGGCCTATGACCGCCGTGGCCATGGAAGGTCGGAGGACCCCGGCCAGGGTTTCGACTACGACACGCTGGCCGACGACCTCGCCGATGTGCTCGCCGCACTCGACCTGTCGGCGGTCACGCTCGTCGCGATGTCCGGCGCGGCGGGGGAGGCGGTGCGCTACCTGACCCGTCATGGCACCGGGCGCATCGCGCGGCTGGCGCTGGTCGGCCCGACGACGCCGCTGCTGGCGCAGCGCCTGGACAATCCGGCCGGCATCCCGGCCGAGGTTCTTGCCGCGCTGCGGGAGGAATTGCGGCGGGATTTCCCGCTGTGGCTGGCCCGCAACGTGCGGGCCTTCGGAGGCCCGGACGCCTCCGATGCCACGCTGGAGTGGGTGTGCCGGCTGGCGTCCCAAGCCTCGCTGCCGGGGCTTCTGGACTTCCACCGCAACCTGGCGGAGACGGATTTCAGGGCCGAGCTGGCGGCGCTGCGCCTGCCCGTGCTGGTAATCCAGGGCGAAGCCGATGCGACCTGCCCGATCGAGCTGACCGGCCGTCCGACGGCCGCGCTTGTGCCGGGCGCCCGGCTTGTGGAGATTCCGGGCGCGCCGCACGGCCTGATCGTCAGCCACCCGGAGCGCCTGTCCGCCGCGCTGCTGGACTTCGTCAGCCCGGCGGCAGGGTAAGCCGATGCCCGAGGCCGGGTTCGCCGAACCAGCGGACATGCTCCGCCACCAGGTCGATCGAAAGCTCGGCCTCGGGCGGCAGCGTCACGGTCAGGTCGACCTCCGCCACGCCGCCCGGCGGCAGCGGTGCCGTCAGGAAACGGTGGCGCTTCCAGTTGCGGTTGGCGAGGCTGCCGTCCGGCCTGAGCAGCAGCAGGCCGAGGTTGACGCAACCCTTCTCCGAGCCGGAGGGCAGCCAATCCACCTCGCCGGTGTTTTCCAGACGCAGCACCAGCCGCAGGCCGTCGGCGCCAGTTTGCAGCAGGCGGACGCCGATCTGCGCGGCAAGCCCCTCGCGCCGCAGGCTGCTCGGGCGGTCGCTGGCTTCCTGGCCGCGATGCAGCACGAACATCCGGAAACCCTGCAGCACCGGCAGGGCCAGGTCGCGATAGGTGGCGGAAGGTGGCGGCGTGGGCGCGGCGAGCCCCTCCATCTCGTGGCCGTACAATTCCATGAAGCGTCCGAGCGGCAGCATCAGGGGACGGATGCTGAACAGGCCGACCTCGATCCGCGCGAAGCCGCATTCCTGCGCGGCGGCCCAGATGTCCTGGATGCGGATGTCGTTCTCGATCACGCCATGGCGGTGCATCTCGTGCTGCGAACTCTCGGCGCCGGAATGCTGCGGGCCGGGTTCCATGAACACGGCGCGGCCGGTCGGTGCCAGCAGCCGGGCGAAATCCGCCAGCACGCCGCCCTGGTCCGGCACGTGGTGGAACGCCTCGTGGCACAGGATGCGATCGAAACTGCCATCGGGCAGGTCGAGGCGGATGCCGTCATACGGCACGTAGCGCAGCCGCGTCGCCAGCTCCGGCCAGTACCGGGCATCATGCGCGGCGGCGGCCTCCAGCGCGGTGGGGGAAATGTCGGTCGCCACGACCTCGCAGCCCGCCTCGGCCAGCCGGCGGCCGAGCCAGGCGACGCCACAGCCGAACTCCAGCACGCGCAGGCCGGGGAACAGCTCCGCCGCCTCCAGCATCGCGCCCAGCCGGGTCAGGTTGGGACCCACCTTGGCCAGCGGCGCGAAGGGCTTGCGGAAGCTCCAATGGTCCGGCGTGACATCGGCGTGGGAGGCATCGGCGCGGGCGGCGTGTTCCTCCAGCGGCAGGTCCGCGATCAGGCGGCGGACGTCGATCGGTGAGACGCTCATCGCTTGCCGGCGAATTCGGGCAGGCCCTTGAGGCTTTCCGTCGTGTCGAAGTCGCGCAGCACGGCGTCGCTGGCCATCTCCACCTCTACCATCCGCGCCGCGTGCTGGGCCGCCAGGTGGCGCGCGCCGATGTCGCCGGTGATGGTCAGCATCTGCGGCAGGAATTCCCGCGCCCACAGCATCGGGTTGCCCTGCTTGCCCCGGAAGGTCGGCTGCACGATGGCGCGGCGCTCCTCCGGGTCGAAGGCCTGCATCAGGCGGTCCAGCATCGCGGCCGAGACCAGCGGCATGTCGCCGAGGCAGACCATGATGCCCTCGGCTTCCGGCGGCACCGCCGCCAGCCCCGCCTTGAGCGAGGCGGACAGGCCATCCGCGTAGTTTTCCGCATGGGCGAACAGGACCGGCCGGCCGGCCAGTGCTTCCTCGATCCGCTCCCGCTCATGGCCCGTCACGACGATCACCGGCGAGGCATGCGAGGCGAGCACGTTGTCGACCACCCGCAGAATCATCGGGATGCCCTTGTTGTCGGGCACCAGCAGCTTGTTCAGCGGCGCCATGCGGCGGGACCGCCCGGCGGCCAGCACCAGGGCGCAGACGGTACGGGCCCGGCGCGGGGCGCTGGTCAGCGGCGGGGTGCGCGGGGCCTCGGCGCGGGGCAGGGGGCGGGTCTCGATCTCCTTCAGCAGTCCGCCGACTCCCATGCCCATGACGTCCTTCGCCGTCACCTTGCGACCCGCGAAGATGCGGGCGAGCACCCAGTCGAAGCCGTTCAGCTTCGGGCTGCGGGCGCAGCCCGCCAGCACCAGGGCCGGCGTTTCACCGATGCGGCCGAGGCAGATCAGGTTGCCGGGGTCCACCGGCATGCCGAAATGCTCGATTGTGCCGCCGGCGCGGACGATGCCGGCCGGGCCGACATCGCGCCGGTCCACCACGGCGGAGGCGCCGGCGACCAGCAGCAGGTCGGCGCCGGCGCGCTTCAGCCGGGCCAGCGCATCGGCGACCGGGCCTTCCTCATGCCGCACGCGTTCCACCGGTAGCAGCGTGCCGAGCAGGGCGCGGATGCGCGTCTCGGTCGCCTCCACCGCGCCATCCATGACGCTTTCCTTGATGCCGGGCAGTTCCGTCAGCACCAGGCCGACGCTAAGTGGCTGGAACGGATGCACGCCAAGCGCGCCGTTCGTCTTGCGGCCGACGCCGACACCCTTGGCGATCGCCTCCACCACCGCCAGCACGCGGCCAGGGACGGCGAAGGGGATGATCTTGATGGTCGCCAGCATCTCCTTCGTGTCGACCACGCTGTGGTTCGGCAGGGTGGCGATGGTGACGCTTTCGTCGACGGCGTTGATGCGCTCGATCAATGCCGCATCCAGGGTGAACAGGCCGGGGCTTTCGGCGAACAGGTTCACCCGGCCGGTCGCGGCGCGGGACCGGGCGATAAGGGGCGCCATCAGCGCATCGGCGATGCGATCGGCCGCCTCATCCTCCGGCACGTCGCCGGATTCGAGGCGCGCCGTGATGACATCGCGCCGGCCGGCCTCCCGCAGCAGCGTGATGGCGGCCTCGTCCAGCACGGTGCCTTTCTTGATCACGCGCCCGGGCAGGCGGACGGTGTGGGCGAGGATGGCGCCGCGCGCTTCGTCCAGTGGGGTCGGGCCGAAATTCATGATTTGGGAACTTTCGGTCCACGCCGCGCCGCGACGATCTGCGCCATGATGGAGACGGCGATTTCGGGCGCGGTGACGGCGCCGATGTCGAGGCCGACGGGCGCGTGGATTCGTGCCATCTCAGCCTCGGTCAGCCCCGCCTCACCAAGCCGGTCGAGGCGCTTGGCGTGGGTGCGGCGGCTGCCGAGGCAGCCGATGTAGAAGGCGGGGCTGCGCAGCACCACCTCCAGCGCCGGGTCGTCCAGCTTCGGATCGTGCGTCAGGGTGACAACGGCGGTGCGGGTATCCGGCGCCAGCGCGGTCATCGCCTCGTCCGGCCAGTCGCCGGAGATGGCGACGGACTGGCCGAGGCGTTCCTCCGTGGCGAAGGCGCGGCGCGGGTCCACCACCGTCACGGCGAAACCCAGCGTCGCGGCCATCGGCACCAGCGCCTGGGCGATGTGGACGGCGCCGACCACGATCAGGCGCAGCGGCGGGTTCTGCGGCTGGATGAACCAGCTTTCCTCCCCCAGCGCGGCGTTGCGCGCGGCATCGGCCGCCAGCGCCGCCTGCGCCTCGGCGGCCAGCGCCGCCGGCACATCGTCGTCCGGATACAGAAGCTGCGCGCCATCCGGCAGCCGTGTCAGCAGCGCCACCGGGCGCTTCGCGTCGCGGGCGGCCGTCAGGCGGGCCAGAAACTCCGGTGTCATGACTCAAGTACCCCTTGCGGCCGGCAGCGCCGGCCGAGGCCGCGAAGGCGGCCCGCCACCAGTGTGGCGAGCCAAGCCGCCGGAGGCGGCGCCGGGCCCTTGAGGGCATCAAGATGCTTCATCCGAGTTTCTCGACGAAGACCTTCAGCTTGCCGCCGCAGGCCAGCCCGACTTCCCACGCACGGTCGTCGGAGATGCCGAAGTCGAGCAACTGCGGCGCGCCGCTTTCCATGGTCTGCTTCGCCACGTCCGCCACCGCTCCCTCGATGCAGCCGCCGGAGACGCTGCCCTCCATGCGGCCGGAGGCGGTGACCACCAGGCGCGACCCCGCCGGGCGCGGCGAGGAGCCCCAGGTCTCGACCACGGTGGCGATGGCCACCTGCTCGCCTTCCGCGACCCAGCGGGCGGCGGTAGCGAGGATGTCTTCGGACGATGCGCTCATGCCGCGCTCCTCATTCGGCCGGCGCGCGGGTCCGACAGGACGGTGACCAGGTCGCGCAGGCTCGCAAGATTATGCACCGGGCGGAATTCGTCCACATGCGGAAGCATCGCCCGGATGCCCTGGGATTTGGGCTGGAAGGCCGCGTAGCGCAACAGGGGATTGAGCCAGATCAGGCGGCGGCAGGACCTTTGCAGCCGGTCCGTGGCCTCCGCGAGACCGCGCGCCCCTTCGCGGTCCAGCCCATCCGTGATCAGCAGCACCACGGCGCCCTGGCCCAGCACGCGGCGCGACCACAGCCGGTTGAACAGCTCCAGCGAATCGCCGATGCGGGTGCCGCCGGACCAGTCCGGCACGGCATGGGCCACCGCCTCGAACGCCACTTCCGCGTCGCGGTGGCGCAACTGGCGGGTGACGTTGGTCAGGCGCGTGCCGAACAGGAAGGTGTGGACACGCTCGCGGTCATTCGCCACGGCGTGGAGGAAGTGGATCAGGATCTGCGCATAGCGCGCCATGCTGCCGGAGATGTCGCACAGCGCCACCAGCGGCGGCGGGCGCACGATGCGGCGGCGCCGCGCGATGTCCAGGATCTCGCCGCCGGTCCGCAGGCTTTCGCGGGTGGTGGCGCGCAGGTCCCAGGCGGGGCCGGAGGGGTCGGCGCGGAAGCGGCGCGTCGGGCGGGCATCCAGCGGCAGGACCAGCTTGCGGATCTCGCGCTTGGCGTTGGCGAGGTCGGCGGCGGACATCGCCTCGAAATCCATCGCCTGCAGGCGCTCGCGCTCGCTGACGGTGAAGGTCATGTCCACCCGTTCCTCGGGCGGCTTGTCGTCCGGCCGGGGCGGCTTCGGGCGGTCGCCCTGCATCGCCTCCGCCAGGCGGCGCTGCGCCGGGGCGGGCTTGGCGGGCTCCTGCATCCCCTCCATCAGCGCCATGGCGCTGGCGTGGCGGGCGGCGTCGGGGTCGCGCCAGAACATGCCGAAGGCCTGGTCGAACAGCAGGAAGTGCTCGTGGCGGTGGATCATGGTGGCGCGCAGCGCGGCATGGACCTGGGCGCGGTCGCCGAGCTCCACCTGAGTCAGCGCCTCCGCCCCCGCCATGCTCTCGACCGGGCCGACCGGCACGCCGGCGCGACGCAGCAGGCGGCCGAAGGCGAGCAGGTTGAAGGCCAGCGCCGCGCCGGGGGCCGCGGACGGCAGCGACAACGCCGCCTTCGGCGGAATCACGCCGCCGCCTGCTTGGCCTCGGCCACCAGCCGGGCGGCCTCGGCACCGCGGATCTTGGCGATGTCGTCCTGGTATTTCAGCAGCGCGCCGAGCGTCTCATCCACCAGGGTCGGCTCCAGCTCCCGCGCATCGAGCGCCGACAGCGCCGCGGCCCAGTCGATGGTCTCGGCGACGCCGGGCGGCTTGAAGGTGTCCGCGCCGCGCACCGCCTGGACGAAGGCGACCACCTGGGCGGACAGCGCATCGCCGACCTGCGGCGCGCGGATCTTCAGGATGGCCCGTTCGCGGGCGGCGTCGGGGTAGTCCACCCAATGGTACAGGCAGCGGCGGCGGATGGCGTCATGCACCTCCCGCGTCCGGTTCGAGGTGATGATGACCAGCGGTGGCGTTGCCGCCTTCACCGTGCCGAGTTCCGGGATGCTGATCTGGAAGTCCGCCAGGATTTCGAGGAGGAAGGCCTCGAAGGGTTCGTCGGCGCGGTCCAGCTCATCGATCAACAGGACGGCGGGTTCGCCCTCCAGCGCGTCCAGCAGCGGGCGGGATTGCAGGAAGCGGCGGTCGTAGATGCCGCGCTCCAGCGCCTCCCGGTCCCCCGCGCCGCCGCTGGCCTCGGCGAGCCGGATCGCCATGAGCTGGCGGGCGTGGTTCCATTCATAGGCGGCCGACGCCAGGTCCATGCCGTCGTAGCATTGCAGGCGGACCAGGCGGCGCGGCAGCTCGGCGGCCAGGACCTTGGCGATCTCGGTCTTGCCGGTGCCCGGCTCCCCTTCCAGGAACACCGGGCGGTTCATGCGCAGCGCCAGGTGGATGGTGGTGGCGAGCTGGCGATCGGCGACGTAGCCGCCTTCCGCCAGCAGGCGCTGCGTCGCGGCGACGTCGGCCGGTCCGGTTGAGGCGGGCACGCTCACGTCAGGAAGATCAGCGCGAGGACGATCAGCATCGCGCCCAGGCCGAACCAGACCTGGAACGGGAAGCCGAGGAAATCCTGGGTCAGCAGGCGCAGCGGCAGCGGCATCTCGCCCGAGGTCGGGTTCGGCCGGTGCACCGGCCCGCCCGGGGACATGCCCTCCGCGCCGTGCTGGGTCAGCGGCGCGGCGGTGGCGGGTTCGGCCAGGTATTCGGTATCCGTGCCGGAGACGGCGACCGGTTCCGGGTGCTCCGCCAGCGGCGGCGCGACGATGGCGGCGAAGCGGTCGAAGAACTGGTCGGCCATCGACTTCGCGGTGCTGTCGATCAGCCGGGCGCCGAGCTGCGCCATCTTGCCGCCGACCTGGGCGCGCACGGCGTAGCGCAGCACGGTCGCCTCCGGCCCGTCTTCCTCCAGCGCCACGTCGGCGCCGCCCTTGGCGAAGCCCATGGCGCCGCCGGTGCCCTCGCCGGAGATGGTGTAGGAGACCGGCGGGACGATGTTGGACAGCGTGACCTTGCCGCCGAACTTGGCGGACATCGGGCCGAGCTTCATCGACACCTTGGCCTGGAACTGGTCTTCCCCGATCCGTTCCACGCTTTCGCAGCCGGGAATCGCCGCCTGCAGCACCTGGGGATCGTTCAGGGCGTCCCAGACCCGTTCCCGGGGCGCTGCGATGCGCCGTTCGCCGGTCATTTCCATGCGCGAGTTCTCCGCTTTGCGGCGCCGAAGGTAGGCCGGGCGGGGCTTGGCGGGAAGGGCGGGCGGCGGGATCGTGAGGCGACGGGCCGATTTCCTGCCCGCTGGCGGCCCGGTGACGCGGAAAGGGTAAGCGTCTATGGGCTGTTCGTGGTGCTGGCGAAATAAGGACTCCGGGACATGAGGGGGAAGGTTCTGCGCAGCCTTGCCGCGGCGCTGCTGCTGGCGCCGAGCCCGGCGATGGCCGCCGGCGTGCCGGGGGCGCAACTGTCGCTGGCCTGGGGCATTCCCTTCGTCGGCATCCTGCTGTCCATCGCGCTGATGCCGCTGGTGGCCGCGCATCTGTGGCACCACCACTACGGCAAGATCGCCGCGATCTGGGCGGCGCTGTTCCTGCTGCCCTTCGCCGCCACCTTCGGCTTCGATGCGGCCTGGTACGAATTCGCCCATGTCATGGTGCTGGAATACGTGCCCTTCATCGCGCTGCTGCTGGCGCTGTACACGGCGGGCGGCGGGGTGCTGCTGCGCGGCTCGCTGGTGGGCACGCCCACGGTGAACACGGCGCTGCTGGCCATCGGCACCATCCTGGCCAGCATGATGGGCACCACGGGGGCGGCCATGCTGCTGATCCGCCCGGTGCTGCGCGCCAATGCCTTCCGCACCCGCAAGACCCACACCTTCGTCTTCTTCATCTTCCTGGTCGCCAATATCGGCGGCAGCCTGACCCCGGTGGGTGACCCGCCGCTGTATCTCGGCTTCCTGCGCGGCGTGTCCTTCTTCTGGCCTACCACCCACCTGTTCGCCGAATTCGCGACCTGCGCGGTGATCCTGCTTGCGGTCTACTGGCTGCTGGATACGCTGGCCTGGAACCGGGAGAAGCCGGTGCCGCCGGTGATCGCCAAGGAGGCGGTCGGCATCGAGGGTTGGCTGAATGTCTGGCTGGTGCTGGCCATCGTCGCCGTCGTCATCGGCATGGGCTACGTCAAGCTCGGCAGCATGAACGTGCTGGGCCAGGTGATGGAGGTGGAGCGGGTGGTCGGCATCGGCCTGTTCCTCGCCATCACCGGCCTCTCCGTCGCCTTCACCACGCCGGCGCTGCGGGAGGCGAACGGGTTTGCCTGGGGCGCGATCCTGGAAGTCGCCAAACTGTTCGCGGCGATCTTCGTCTGCATGGCCCCGGTGCTGGCCATCCTGCGGGCCGGCAGCCAGGGCGCGGCGGCGGGGCTGGTGGCACTGACCTCCGGCCCGGATGGGGCGCCGATTCCCTGGGTGTACTTCTGGATGAGCGGGGTGCTGTCCAGCTTCCTCGACAATGCGCCGACCTACATCGTGTTCTTCGAATTGGCCGGCGGCGACCCGGTGACGCTGATGGGGCAGGGGGCGCTGACGCTGGCGGCGATATCCTGCGGCGCGGTGTTCATGGGGGCCAATTCCTACATCGGCAACGCGCCGAACTTCATGGTGAAGGCCATCGTCGAGGAGAACGGCGTCCGCATGCCGTCCTTCTTCGCCTATTGCGCTTGGGCGGTGGTGTTCCTGGTGCCGCTGTTCGTGCTGATCACCTTCATCTTCTTCCGGACGCCCTGATGGACGACGCCGGCTTCATGGCGCTGGCCCTGGCGCAGGCGCGGACGGGCTTCGAGGAAGGCGGCGTGCCGGTGGGTGCCGTGCTGGTGGGGGTGGAGGGGCGGCTGCTCGGCGCCGGGCGGAACCGGCGGGTGCAGCAGGGCGACCCGATCGCGCATGGCGAGATGGACTGCCTGCGCCAGGTCGGACGCCGCCCCGGCTATGCCGGCACCACGCTCTACACCACCCTGACGCCTTGCATGATGTGCGCCGGCACCATCGTGCAGTTCGGCATTTCCCGGGTTGTCATCGGTGAGAACCGCAGCTTCGCCGGCAACGAGGATTTCCTTCGGGATCGCGGCGTGCAGGTGACGGTGCTGGATGATCCGGCCTGCGTCGCCCTCATGCAGCGCTTCCAGGCCGAGCGGCCGGAGGTCTGGGCGGAGGATATTGGCGCGTAGATTCGGCAGGCGACGCGACAAAGCTACTGAGGGCCAATCCTGCCGTACGGAGGCAGAAAATGATGGCATGGAACCGGCTTCTCGAGCTGCTCGCTTTCCCGGCTCGCGTCGTGAGCACTATCCTTCGACTTCCGTCCGGTGTCCGGATTGGGCTGCACAGGATTGTTCGGCGCAGCGATACCTACGATGACTTCATGAGCCGCGAGATCAGGTTGAAGGATGACGAGAAGACAAAGGTTCTTTATGACCGCCTCTATGCTGACCTTTCGATCCTGGACACCAAGGGCGGGGCGCTGCTTCAGTTCATCTCCCTGATTGTCACCGTCTTCTCCCTGATCCTCAGCCCCTCGATCGGGCAGACCGGCCGGGTCAGTATTCCCGAGGGTCTGCTGGAGCGGCCCTATACGCAGCTTTTCCTCGTCGTCGGCGCCGCCTTTGCATACGCGTCCGCCGCCGCCGCCTTCGTGGTGATCTGGGTCCGCTGGGCGAGTAGCGACGACGCCCCGGAGAGGCGGGCGCGCCACATCTTCAGGGTTCGCAAGGTGCGGACCCGGGCCTATCGCTGGGCCTGCCGTCTTTCCCTGGCCAGCCTTTCGTGCCTGGTCGTGCACCTGGCACTGGCCAACCTGCCGTGAGCGTTTGGGGGGCCCGGGTGCCGCGAAGTCGCACCCATCGGGTGCCCTTCCCCACATGGTCCGGTGCTCTATACCTGGCGCAGCAATGCGGCCGACCTCCATCCGGAGCCAAGACATGCCCTATGTGATCGCCGACGACCTGCCCGACGCCCCCGCGGGCCAGCGCTTCCGCGCCCTGCTGGACCGGCCGCAGATCCTGCAGATGCCCGGCGCGCATCTCGGCATCGCCGCGCTGCTGGCGAAGGAGGCGGGGTTCGAGGCGCTGTACATGTCGGGCGCCGCCATGTCCGCCACCATGGGCCTGCCCGACCTCGGCATGATCACGGTGGATGACGTGGCCTTCCACATCCGCCAGGTCGCCCGCGCCGCCTCCCTGCCCATCCTGGTCGATGGCGACACCGGGTACGGGGAGGCGCTGAACGTTATGCACATGGTCCGGACCTTCGAGGAAGCCGGCGCCGCCGCCGTGCACCTGGAGGACCAGCTGCTGCCGAAGAAGTGCGGCCACCTGAACGACAAGAAGCTGGCCGATGCGCGCGACATGGCCGCCAAGGTCGCGGCTGCCCGCAAGGCTCGCAAGCACCTGTACATCATCGCCCGCACGGATGCCGTGGCCAGCGAGGGCATGGATGCGGCGGTCGACCGGGCGCAGCTGTACCTGGACGCCGGCGCCGACGCGATCTTCCCCGAGGCGCTGGTAACCCGCGACATGTTCGCCGAATTCGCCCGCCGCATGCCGGGCGTGAAGCTGCTGGCGAACATGACGGAGTTCGGCCGCACGCCGTTCTTCACGGCGCAGGAATTCCAGGACCTCGGCTACGCCATGGTGATCTGGCCGGTCAGCCACCTGCGGGTCGCGGCACGGGCGATGGAGGAACTCTACGCCGCCATCAACCGCGACGGTGGCACGATGAAGATGCTGGACCGCATGCAGACCCGGGCGCAGCTCTACGCCACGATCAAGTACCATGAGTACGAGGCGCTGGATTCCAGCCTGATCCAGACCGTCATCCCGGACGGCATGCCGCAATAGCCTTGGACGGACGGCTCAGGCGGCGAACCAGGCCGGGATCTCCGCCATGCTGCTGAACAGGATGTCCGGCTGCGCCGCCGCCAGGGCGGAGGGCACGGCGTAGCCCCAGGCGACCGCGCCGGCCTGCACGCCGGCGCTGCGGGCCGCGGCGATGTCGCGCAGCTCGTCGCCGATCGCCATCGCCTCCGCCGGCAGTCGCCCGCTGCGGCGCAGCACCTGGCGGAAGCGGGAAGCCTTGCCGAACAGGGTGGCGTCGCAGGCCCAATGGGTGAAGCCCGCGGCGGCCTCGCCCAGGGCCCGGCGGGCATTCGCCTCGCTGTTGGAGGACACCAGCGCCAGCGTCACCCCCGCCAGCCGCAGCCGCTCCAGCATGGCGCCGGCGCCGGGGAACAGCGGCGGCGGCGGGGCGGCGGTGGCCAGCGCCTTCACATGGGCGGCGATGCGCGGCAGCTTCCATAGCGGAACATGCAGCGCGCGCAGGATGGCCCGCGCATCGCGGTCGCGCAGCGATTCGGCCTCCGCCTGGTCGATGCGGCGGAAGCCGAATCGGCGCGCGGCATCGTCCAGCGCCTCGAACATCAGGGCGCGGCTGTCGGCCAGCGTGCCATCCAGGTCGAACACCGCCAGGCGCGGTGGTGGCAGCGCGCCCCTTGGGCCCTCCCTGGAAAATGCCTGCAGCGGCAACCTCGGGGTCGGCCCGATCCGGCTCAACATGCGGCGTCTCTGTCGCGGGGCTGGCGCGGCGGGGGGGTCACATGCGGGCCTTGGGCGGTTGCGGGATCAGGACAACGCCAGCGGAGGGGGCGCCGTCAAGCCATCACATCGCTCACCCACGCGGTTCCGGCTTGAATCTGCTGAGCAGGTAGAGGGTCAGCACGCCGAAAAGGCGGATCACCACCGCCACGTCATGGGCGGTGACCGCGACGGCGACCCCGATGGCCCAGAGCGAGGCGGCCGTTGCGGTGCCGTGCACCTGGCCGCCATCCTTCAGGATGGCGCCGCCGCCGACGAAGCCCATGCCGGTTATGACGCCCTCGATGATCCGCGCCGCGGCCTCGGGCTGCCCGGCGGTCAGGCTCTCCGTCGCCTGGACGAAGCCGCAGGAGGCCACGGCGACGAGGGAAAGGTGCGCAGTCCGGCGCTGCGATCCTTCCTTTCCCGGTTCCAGCCGATCAGGAAGGCGAGGGCGTATGCGATGGCCAGGTCGCGCAGATGCGGCAGCAGGCTGAGCTGGCGCACGCTGGGCAGCAGGTCGGCGAGGTCCGTGCGCCGCAGAACGCGCTGGAACGCCGGTGGTTCTGTCGGGGGAAGGTTGGCTCCGGCGGTAGGATTCGAACCTACGACCAACGGATTAACAGTCCGCTGCGCTACCGCTGCGCCACGCCGGATCAGCCAAGGTGCCGGGCTATAGCGACCGCCCGGCCCGGGGTAAAGCCCCCAAGCGAGGAGGGGGTCGGAAAGGCCGCGGCCGGAATCGAACCGGCATATACGGATTTGCAGTCCGCTGCATCACCACTCTGCCACGCGGCCGTGACACGATGGCGCCTCTATCCGGCAGGGCGCGTCGCTGGTCAAGGCACACGCGATCCGAGGCGCGGAACTGCGACTTGGCCGGCGCGCGGGCCGCCCGTATAAGCGCGCCATGGACAAGGCAGCGACGATGGACCTGGATCGCGCGACAGGCGCAAGGCCGGATATGGCGGCAGCGCGCCGCTTCATGGTCGATGGCCAGTTGCGGCCGAACAAGGTCACGGACCCGCTGCTGCTGGCCGCCATGGGCGACCTGCCGCGGGAGCGCTTCCTGCCGCCCGGCCTCGCCGCGCGCGCCTATGCCGACGAGGATGTGCGCCTGCCCGGCGGCCGCGCCCTGATCGAGCCGATGGTCATCGCCCGCCTGCTGCAATTGTTGCGGCTGCGGGAGGGGGATCGGATGCTGGTGCTCGGCGCCGGCACGGGCTACGCGGCGGCGGTCGCGGTGCGCTGCGGCGCGCGCGTTACCGCCGTCGAATCCGATCCGGCGCTGTTCGGCCATGCCCGCGATGCGGTCACCGGCCTGCTGCCGGCCGGCGTGCTGCGCCTGGTCCAGGCCGACCCGTCGCTCGGCCATGCGCCCGGCGCACCCTATGACGCCATTCTGATCGAGGGCGAAATTCCCGAAATTCCGGCGGCGATCGCCGAGCAACTGGCGGAAGGCGGCCGCCTGGCGACGGTCCTGGCGGCGGCGGAACGCGGCCTGTCCTCCCGCGCCGTGCTGGGATTGCAGCAGGGCGGCAGCTTCAGCGTGACGGATGCCTTCGATTGCGCCACCCTGCCGCTGCCTCAGTTCCAACCGGCGCCGGGCTTCGCCTTCTGAAGCCCAGGTCAGGCCGGCGTGCCCTTCGTCTCCCCCGCCCCGCGGCGTGGGCATCTGGAGTTTCGACGCGATGATGTCCTCCCGTTCCGCCCTCGCCCTGATGCTGCTGGCCTCTCCGGCCGCCATCATCGCACCCGCCGCGGCGCAGCCGTTGCAGGAAGCGCTGGCGTTGGCCTACGCCAACAACCCCACCCTGCAGGCGGCGCGCGCCGAACTGCGTGCCGTCGATGAAGGCGTGCCACAGGCGCTGTCGGGATGGCGGCCCACGGTGCAGGTCACCGGCAGCTACGGCACCGCGACCGGCCGCGCCACCGCAAGCGGCGCCAGCCGCAACGTTGACCGCGACCCGGCCGCCATCCAGGCCGGCGTGACGCAGCCGCTGTACCGCGGTGGTCGCACGGTCGCGCAGACGCGGCGGGCCGAGAACCTGGTGCTGGCGCAGCGCGCCCGGCTGATCGCGACCGAACAGCAGGTGCTGGGGGATACCGTGAATGCCTATGTCGCGGTGATCCGCGACCAGGAGGAGGTCCGCCTCAACATCAACAACGAGCAGGTGCTGAACCGCCAGCTCAGCGCCACCAACGAACGGTTTCGCGTCGGCGAGATCACCCGCACGGACGTGGCGCAGGCGGAAAGCCGGCTGGCCGGCACCCGCGCCGCCCGCGCCGACGCCGAGGGCCGCCTGCAGCAGTCCCGCGCCACCTTCACCCGCCTGGTCGGCCAGCCGCCGCAGCGCCTGGTCGCGCCGCAGCCGCTGCGCGCGCCGGTGGCGAACGCCGCCGAGGCCGGCGCCGTGGCCAGCCGCAACAACCCGGCCGTGGTCGCCGCCCTGTTCGGCGAGGCGGCAGCGCGGGACCTGGTGGACGTGAACTTCGGCACGCTGCTGCCGCAGGTCAGCCTGAACGGCACCACCTTCCGCAACGACAACAGCCAGGCCCCGGACAGCCGCGCCACCGGCAGCCAGCTGACGGCGAACCTCACCGTGCCGCTCTACCAGGGCGGTTCCGAGTATTCGCAGGTGCGCGAGGCGCGGCAGCGGGCCCAGCAGGCGCGGCAGGTGGTGGCGGACCAGCGCCGCGCGGCCTCGCAGCAGGCCACCTCGGCGTGGGAGACGCTGAATGCGGCGCGTGCGCAGGTGGACAGCGTGCGCGCGCAGATTCGCGCCGCCGAGATCGCGCTGGACGGCGTGCAGCGGGAAGCCATCGTCGGCAGCCGTACCACGCTGGATGTGCTGAACGCGGAACAGGAACTGCTGAATGCCCGCGTCAGCCTGGTTCGTGCGCTGGCGAATGTGATCACCGCCTCGCACGCGCTGGCGGCCTCCGTCGGCCGCCTGACGGCGCAGGATCTCGGGCTGCCGGTGCAGATGTATGACATGGAGGCGTATTATCGCCAGGTGCGGAACCGCTGGGTCGGCCTTGGCGACTATGCCGAGCAGGGGCGCTAACGGATGAGTGGTGCGGGCAAGGGGCCTGGAGGTGGTGGTCCCGGTGGCGGGACGGGCGGGGGAAACGACCCGGCGATGGACGATATCCTCGCCTCCATCCGTCGCATCCTGAACGAGGACGAGGCGCAGGACACGTCGTCACCGGCCGCCAAGGGTGATGCGCCGGAGGATGAGCCGCTGGACCTGACCGAGGCGATGCTGGTCGGCCCGCCCGTTCCGGAGACGGTGGCTAGGCCGGAGCCGGCCGCGCCCGTTCTGCCGCCGCCCCGTGCCGCCACGCATGCACACGAACCGACGCCTGAACCGCCCGCGCCGGAACCACCCATGACGGTCGCCAACGTGATGACCGCGGCGGAGGGGCTGATCGCGCCCGCCGTCGCGGCCGCCACCACGCAGACCCTGGCCACGCTGCTGCGCAGCGTCGCCAACGAACGTTCTGCCACGGTGCACCGCGGCGGACCGTCGATCGAGGATGTGGTGCGGGAGGAAATCCGGCCGCTGCTGAAGGAATGGCTGGACCAGCACCTGCCGCCGCTGGTCGAGCGCCTGGTGCGGGTAGAGATCGAGCGGGTGATCGGGCGCGCCCAGGGCTAGGCGCAGGGCTGACGCCCGGACCCGCCCCTTGACGGCAGCCCTTCCGCGGGGAAGGGATGCCGCCATGCTCGACAAGACCTTCGACCCCGCCAGCGTGGAACCCCGCCTGTACCAGGGATGGGAAGATTCCGGCGCCTTCGCCGCGCAGCCGGACAGCGCGCAAAAGCCCTTCACCATCATGATCCCGCCGCCCAACGTCACGGGCAGCCTGCATATCGGCCACGCGCTGACCATGACGGTGCAGGACATCCTGACCCGCTGGCGCCGGATGCAGGGCCGCGATGCGCTGTGGCAGCCGGGCACGGACCATGCCGGCATCGCGACGCAGATGGTGGTGGAACGCCTGCTGGCCTCCCAGGGCCAGAAGCGGCAGGAGATGGGACGGGAGGCGTTCCTGGAGCATGTCTGGGACTGGAAGCGCCAATCCGGCGGCACCATCACCCGCCAGCTCCGCCGCCTCGGCGCCAGCCTGGACTGGCCGCGTGAGCGCTTCACCATGGATGAGGGCCTGTCCGAGGCGGTGCGGGAGGTGTTCGTCACCCTGCACGGCCAGGGCCTGATCTACCGCGACCGCCGCCTGGTGAACTGGGACCCGGTGTTCCAGACCGCCATTTCGGACCTCGAGGTCGAGAGCCGGGAGGTCAAGGGCCAGATCTGGACCCTGAACTACCCGATCGAGGGCGCGCCGGGCGAGTTCCTGCAGGTGGCGACGACGCGGCCGGAGACGATGCTGGGCGATGTCGCGGTGGCGGTGCATCCGGAGGATCCGCGGTTTGCCGGGCTGGTGGGCAAGTTCCTCGTCCTGCCGCTGGTCGGGCGGCGCATCCCGGTGGTGGCGGATGCCTATTCGGACCCGGAGAAGGGCACCGGCGCGGTGAAGATCACCCCGGCGCATGACTTCAACGATTTCGAGGTCGGCAAGCGGCACGGGCTCGGGATGCCGTCGGTGCTCGATGCCGATGCCAGGGTGACGCTGGCGGAGATCGGCGGCGACTGGGCCGAGCCGGAGTTCGTCCACAGCCTGGACGGGCTGGACCGCTTCGAGGCCCGCAAACGGATCGTGGCGAAGCTGGAGGAGCTCGGTCTGCTGGCCAAGGTCGAGCCGCATGTGAACCAGGTGCCGCATGGCGACCGCTCCGGCGTGCCGATCGAGCCGCGGCTGACGCTGCAATGGTATGTCGATGCCAAGACCTTGGCGCAGCCGGCGATCCGCGCGGTGGAGACCGGCCAGACGCAGTTCGTGCCGCGCCAGTGGGAGAACACCTTCTTCGCCTGGATGCGCGACATCCAGCCCTGGTGCGTCAGCCGGCAGTTGTGGTGGGGCCACCAGATCCCGGCCTGGTACGCGCCGGATGGCGAGGTGTTCGTCGCGAAGACGGAGGCCGATGCGCGCGCCGCGGCACGCCAGAAGTTCGGCCGGGACGTCGAGTTGGTGCGCGACCCGGACGTGCTGGACACCTGGTTCAGCAGCGCGCTGTGGCCATTCTCGACACTTGGCTGGCCAAACAGGACGGCGGAACTGTCGAAATACTACCCCGGCGACGTGCTGGTGACCGGCTTCGACATCATCTTCTTCTGGGTCGCCCGGATGATGATGATGGGGCTCCACTTCATGGACGGGCAGGTGCCCTTCGAGAAGATCTACATCCATGGCCTCGTCCGGGACGAGAAGGGCCAGAAGATGTCGAAGTCCAAGGGCAACGTCATGGACCCGCTGGAACTGATCGAGGCCTACGGCACCGATGCGCTGCGCTTCACCATCGCCTCGCTCACCGGCCCGGGGCGGGACGTGAAGCTCGGCCGCAAGCGCGTCGAGGATTTCCGGTCGTTCGGCACCAAGATCTGGAACGCGGCGCGGTTCCTGGAGATGAACGGGATCGCGGCGGATGCGTCCTTCGACCCGGCTTCGGCGAAGCTGCCGCTGTCGCGCTGGATCCTGGATGGCGCGAATCGCGCGGTGGCGGAGGCGACGGCGGCGCTGGAGGCCTTCCGTTTCGACGACTACGCCGCGGCGAGCTATCGCTTCGTCTGGGGCAGCTACTGCGACTGGTTCCTGGAATTCGCCAAGCCGGTGCTGAACGGGCCGGACGGCGCTGCCAAGGACGAGGTGAAGGGCGCCGCGCAGCATGTCTTCGGCACCATCCTCCGCCTGCTGCACCCGGTGATGCCCTTCATCACGGAGGAACTGCACGCGCATTTCGGCTACGGCGCGCCGTGCAGCCTGATCCGCGCGGACTGGCCCGGCGCCGTCGAGGTGACCGGCGCCGAGGCGGCGCGGGAGGAGTTGGACTGGGTGGTGGCGCTGATCGGCCAGGTGCGCGGCGTGCGGGCGGAGATGAACGTGCCGCCTTCCGTCACCGTGCCGCTGCTGCTCTCCGGCGCCTCCGCCACCAGCCTGGCGCGGGCGGAGGCCTGGGTCGACGTGATCCGCCGCATGGCCCGCGCCACCGAGATCCGTGCCCTGGACGGCGCGGCGCCGGGTGGCGTGGCGCAGGTGGTGGTGGGGGAGGCGACGGTGATGCTGCCGCTGGCGGAAGTCATCGACCTGGCCGCGGAACGCGCACGCCTCGCCAAGGCGCGCGGTCAGGCGGAGACCGAGGCGGGCAAGATCGCCCAGAAGCTCGGCAATGCCGATTTCGTGGCCCGCGCGAAGGAGGAGGTGGTGGAGGAAAACCGCGAACGCCTCGCCGCTGCGCAGGCGGAGATGGCGCGGCTGGACGCGGCGCTGGCGCGGATCGCGGGCTGACGCCGCCGCTCAGTCCGGCGGCGGGAACAGCGCCTCGACCTGCAGGGCAAGGCCCGGCGGGTCGAGGCTAAGCGGGCCACCAGGCAGGATGGCGGTGGCGATGCTGCCATCCTCGGCCTTCCGGTGGTGCACCAGGACGCGCTTCACCGGATCCAGGATCAGGTAGTGCCGGATCGCGTCCTGCCGCAGGTAGTCGGCCAGCTTGGTCACGCTGTCCTTGCGGGCGGTGGAGGGCGAGGCGACCTCCACGACGATGACGGGGTCGGGCACGGCGATCCGGTTGCCGTCGAGCCGGGCGCCGCACGCCACCATGACATCGGGTTCGTAGGCGGTGTCGTGGCCAATCTCGAGCGCGGGACCATCGATGAAGGCCTCGCAGGGCAGGCCTGCGGCGGCGATGGCGTCTGCGAGAGCGCGGCAAGCTTGATATTTCGTCCGCGCATGCACCAGCCGCTCGGGCGCCATGGCTTCCACCCGGCCGTCGATCAGCTCGAAACGGCCGCGCGGCTGGCGCTCCACCCAGGCGTAGTAGTCCGCGCGGGTCATGCGATGGTCGGGCGTCTTCGGCAGGTCGGACATGGGGCCTGACATGGGGTTCGGCGCAGCCTACGCCAACGCGATCCGCAGGCGGTAGCGCTCAGCGCCGAAGCTGCTCCAGGAAGCGCTGGTTCTGCTGGTCGAACTGGTTCTGCTGCTGGCGCATCCGGTCCTGGTGCTGCTGGAACTGGTTCTGCTGCTGCCGCATCCGGGCCTGATGGTCCTGGGTCATCTGCTGCGTCGAATACCCCTGGCCGCCGCCCTGGGCATAGCCGCCGCCCAGCATGCCCGCCCGCTGCTGCTGCTGGTAGGCGCCGAAGACCTGCTGCGCGCCTTCCTGATAGGCCTGGCAGGCCTGGCCATTGCCCTGCTGGCAGGCGCGCTCGGCCTGGCTCAACTGCATCTCCCGCCGCTGGATCGCCTGCGCGGCGTTGCAGGCGCCGCCATTGCCGGCCTGGCATTGCTGCATGGCGGCCTGGAACATGGACTGCAAGGGCCCGGCCAGCCGCGGGTCGAGATGGTCGGCTGCCGCCGGCAGGGCGAAGGCCGAGAGCAATGCCGCGAGGCGGAGGGAGCCGGTGCGGGTCATAAATCGGTATCCTTCGCTCATTCCGAGACCGCGATCATGGCGGGGGCGCAACCGCCACCCGAATCACGTGTCCGGCAGCCGCCCTGGCCCTGGCCGAGCGGCCGGCTCTGTGGCACCCCAGGGGCCGAGACGCCGCTGGGGAAAACGCGCCATGACCGAATGGGACAAGTCCAGGCTGCCAAGCCGCCACACCACGGTGGGGCCGGAAAGGGCGCCGCACCGCAGCTACTACTACGCGATGGGCCTGACGCAGGAGGATATCGCCAAGCCCTTCGTCGGCGTCGCCACCTGCTGGAACGAGGCCGCGCCCTGCAACATCGCGCTGTCGCGCCAGGCGCAGTCGGTGAAGGTCGGCGTGAAGGAGGGCGGCGCGACGCCGCGCGAATTCACCACCATCACGGTGACGGACGGCATCGCCATGGGCCACCAGTCCATGAAGTCCTCGCTCGCCTCGCGCGACGTCATCGCGGATTCGATCGAGCTCACCATGCGTGGCCACTGCTACGATGGCCTGGTCGGCGTGGCGGGCTGCGACAAGTCGCTGCCGGGCGTGATGATGGCGATGGTGCGGCTGAACGTGCCGTCCGTGTTCATGTATGGCGGCTCGATCCGCCCCGGCCGCTTCCAGGGCCGCGACGTGACGGTCGTGGACGTGTTCGAGGCGGTGGGCCAGCACGCCGCCGGCAACATGTCGGACGCCGACCTGCTGGAGCTCGAACAGCATGCCTGCCCGGGGGCGGGCGCCTGCGGCGGGCAGTTCACAGCCAACACCATGGCCTGCATCTCGGAAGTGCTGGGCCTCGCCCTGCCGGGTTCCGCTGGCGCGCCGGCGCCGGACGAGTCGCGGGATTTCTTCGCCGTGCAGTCCGGCCGTGCTGTCGTCGACCTGATCCGCAAGAACCTGCGGCCGCGCGACATCGTGACGCGGGATGCGCTGTTCAACGCCGCGGCCATCGTCGGCGCCACCGGCGGGTCCACCAACGCCGCGCTGCACCTGCCGGCCATCGCGCATGAATGCGGCATCAAGTTCGACCTGCACGACGTGGCCGAGATCATGCGTGCCACGCCGCATATCGCGGACCTCAAGCCCGGCGGGCGCTACGTGGCGCAGGACGTGTTCCACATCGGCGGCGTGCCGGTGATCATCAAGGCGCTGCTGGAAGGCGGCTACCTGCGCGGCGACGCCATCACCGTCACCGGCAAGTCCCTGGCGGAGAACCACCGGGAGGTGATCTTCCCCAAGGACCAGGACGTGGTGCGCCCGACCAGCGACCCGATCAGCCCGATCGGCGGCGTGGTTTCGTTGAAGGGCTCGCTGGCGCCGGAAGGCGCCATCGTGAAGATCGCCGGCATGTCCAAGCTGCGCTTCGAGGGCACGGCGCTGTGCTTCGACTGCGAGGAGGATGCCTTCAAGGCGGTGGACATGCGCGCCTACAAGGCCGGCGACGTCATCATCATCCGCTACGAGGGCCCGAAGGGCGGCCCGGGGATGCGGGAGATGCTGTCCACCACCAGCGCGATCTACGGCCAGGGCATGGGCGACAAGGTGGCGCTGATCACCGATGGCCGGTTCAGCGGCGCGACGCGCGGATTCTGCATCGGCCATGTCGGGCCGGAAGCCGCCGTCGGCGGGCCGCTGGCGCTGCTGAAGAACGGCGACCGCATCATCATCGACGCCGAGGCCGGCACCATCGACGTGGACCTGCCGGAAGCCGAGATGGCGGCCCGCCGCGCCGCCTGGACGCCGCGCAAGACGCAGTACACCTCCGGCGCATTGTGGAAATACGCGCAGACGGTGGGTCCGGCCTCGCAGGGGGCGGTGACGCATCCGGGCGCGGCGGAGGAATCGCACGTCTACGCGGATCAATAAGGCGCGGCCGCCGCAAAGGTCTCGCCAGCGCCGCGATCGCGCCCGAACCGCGACATGAGGCGGGTGTTAAGTGAGCATGAAGCGGCGGGCAGCCCCAACAAGGCCCGCTGCACGGGAGTTCCCACCATGCGCCGCCTCCGCGCCCTTGTCCTGCTGCTGCCGGTGCTGCTGTTCGCGCCGGGCTGCGTCGTCGCTGGTGGTGTCACGCCGGTGGGCGGCTACGGATATGGCTACGGCTATGCCCAGCCCTACTACGCCCCGCCGCCGCCGCGCTACTTCGCACCGCGCCCGGTCTACCGGCCCTACTACGCCCCGGCGCCCCGCTACTATGCTCCGCCGCGCCATTTCAGCCAGCGCGGCTGGGGCGGGCACGACCGTGGGCGCGGCTACGACCGGGGGCGCGGCCAAGACCGCGGTCGCGGGCATGGCCGGGGGCGCGACTGGCGCTGAGGGTCAGTCCTCGAGGTCGATGAGAATCGGCGTGTGGTCGGAGGGCTGTTCCTCCGCCCTCGGGTCCACATCGACCGTCACCGCGGAAAGCCGCTCGGCGAGGTCGGCGCTGAGCAGGGCATGGTCGATCCGCAGCCCGGCATTGCGCTCGAAGGCGGAGCCGTAGTCCCAATAGGTGTAGATGCGCACCGGCGCCGGGTGCAGGGCGCGCAGCGCGTCGGTCAGGCCGAGATGCTCCAGCGCCCGCCAGGCGGCCCGCGTCTCCGGCCGCACCAGGGCATCGGTCGGGGGCAGGGCGCCCGGGGCGAGGTCATCCGCCGTCGGGCAGACGTTGAAATCGCCGAGGATGGCGAGCGGCGTGAAGGCCGCCAGCCGCGACTCGGCCAGCCGGCGCAGGCGCTCCATCCAGGTCAGCTTGTAGAGGAAGCCCTCGGCGCCGCCGGAGTTGCCGTTGGGCAGGTAGATGCCGGCCGCATGCATTCCGGCCGCCGCAACCTCGATGTAGCGGGCCTGGTGGTCGGGGTCGTCGCCCGGCAGCGACTCGGCCACGATCTCGAACGGAATCCTTGAGAAGACAGCGACACCGTTGCGGCCGCCATCCTGGCCGATGGCGTGGACCTGGTAGCCGGACCCGGCGAACTCCTTGGCCGGAAAGTCGGCGGTCTTGCACTTCAACTCCTGTAGGAACAGCAGGTCCGGCTGTTGCCGGGCCAGGAAGCGCAGGATGTGCGGCGCCCGCTTGCGGACGGAATTCACGTTGAAGCTGGCGAGGCGGATCATCCTCCCGAGTCTGCCCGGCGCAGGCGCGCTTGGCTACCCGGGTCGATCACGCGACGCTGAAGCTGGTGCCGCAGCCGCAGGCGCTGACGGCCTGGGGGTTCTTGACCGCGAAATGGGCGCCGATCAGCGCCTCCGTCCAGTCCAGCTCCGCGCCGGCCAGGTATTCCAGGCTGACCGGATCGACGAAGACGCGGCCGGGGCCGTCCTGCACCACCAGATCATCCGGGGCCGGCGCATCCTCCAGGTCGAAGCGATACTGGAAGCCGGAACAGCCGCCGGCATCCACCGCCAGGCGCAGGCCGGCGGTGGGGCGGCCCTGGCGCGTGGCGATATCGGCCACCTGCGCCGCGGCGCGCGGGGTGACGCGGAACGGAGTGAGTGCTGGGGTGTCCATGGCAGGCGGGTGCTCCTTGCAGCGGAACATAGGACGGAAGCGCCAGACCTTCCAGGGCGGTCGGGCGGGTGCTAGGCCAGGGCGATGGATCCGAAGCGGCTTCCGGACGGGCTCGCACCCTGGGCGGTCCGGGCCTCCCACTCGCGCGGACGGCTGCATGCCGAGCCGGGCGGCGGCGCGCGCTCGCCCTACCAGCGCGACCGGGACCGCATCATCCACTGCACCTCCTTCCGGCGGCTGCAATACAAGACCCAGGTCTTCGTCTACCACGAGGGCGACCACTTCCGGACGCGCCTGACCCACAGCCTGGAGGTGGCGCAGATCGCGCGCTCCATCGCCCGCGAACTGGCGCTGGAGGAGGATCTGGCGGAGGCGCTGGCGCTGGCGCACGACCTGGGCCACCCGCCCTTCGGCCATGGCGGGGAGGATGCGCTGGATTCGATGATGAAGCCGCATGGGGGCTTCGACCACAACGCGCAGTCGCTGAAGGCCGTGACCCGCCTGGAAACGCGCTATGCCGGCTTCGATGGGCTGAACCTGACCTGGGAGACGCTGGAGGGCCTGGCCAAGCACAACGGCCCGCTGCGCCGCCCATCCCCCTACATCGCCGAATACGACAGCCTGCATCCGCTGGAGCTGACCAGCCATGCCAGCGCCGAGGCGCAGGTGGCGGCCCTGGCCGACGACATCGCCTACAACAACCACGACCTGGACGACGGCATCCGCGCCGGCCTGTTCACGCTGGAGGAAGCCGCCAGCCTGCCGCTGGTGCGGGAAGCCTTTGCCGAGGCGATTCGCGACAATGCCCACCTGCCGCCGGACCGCGCGACGGGGGAGGTGGTGCGGCGCGTGATCAACGCCATGGTCAACGACACGGTGGCCGAGACTCGCCGCCGCATCGCGGCCCTGGCACCGGGCAGCGCCGCCGACATCCGCGCGCATGACCGGCCGGTGGTGGCGTTCTCGGAGGCGATGATGGAGGCGAACAACCAGCTCCGCGCCTTCCTGTTCCAGCGCATGTACCGCCACTGGCGCGTCAACCGTACCACGCAGAAATGCAAGCGCGCGCTGCAACTGCTGTTCACCCTTCTGCATGGCGAGCCGCGCCAGCTGCCGCCCGGATGGCACGCCAAGGCAGGCGAGCCCGGCAGCCAGGCGGCGGCCCAGGCGGTCTGCGACTACCTGGCCGGCATGACCGACCGATTCGCGCTGGAGGAGCATCGGCGCCTGACCGATCCCTCCATTCCGGGCTAAGAGCCCCTTATTCGATTCCGGATCAGCTTTTCATGACACCGACCGCCGACCTCTTCGCCACGATGCGCGCCCATGTGGTGGATGCGCTGCGCCAGATCCTGCCCGAACTGCCGGCGGAGGCCTTCACGCGCGTCCTGGTGGAGCCGCCAAAGGATCTGGCGCATGGCGACATGTCGACCAACGGCGCGATGGTGGTGGCCAAGCTGGCGAAGATGCCGCCGCCGAAGCTCGCCGCATTGCTGTGCGAGAAGCTGGCCGCGCTGCCGATGCTGGTGGAGGCAACGCCCGCCGGACCAGGCTTCGTGAACCTGCGGCTGGATGCTGGCTTTGTGCGCGGCGTGGTGCCGGCGGTGCTGATCGCCGGGCCGGCCTATGGCGACGGGCCGGCGCGGCAAGGCGGGCCGGTGAACGTCGAATACGTCTCCGCCAACCCGACCGGGCCGATGCATGTCGGGCATTGCCGCGGCGCCGTGGTGGGCGACGCGCTGGCGCTGCTGCTGCGCAAGGCCGGCTTCGACGTGACGCGGGAGTACTACGTCAACGATGCCGGCGCCCAGGTCCTGGCGCTCGCCTATGCCACCTACTGGCGCTACCTCCAGGCGCTCGGCACCAGCATGACGGAGGAGGAGTACGCGCAATCCGTCCCCGGCGGGCTGCAGTACAAGGGCGAGTACCTGGTGCCGGTCGGCAGCGCGCTGCGCCAGATCTTCAAGGAGACCCTGGCCGAACCGGGCGCCATGCCGGCAGCCGCCACGCACTGGCTGGATACGGTGCGGGATTTCACCGTGGAAGCCATGATGTCCTCGATCCGGGAGGATCTGGCGGCGCTCGGCGTGCAGCACGACGTCTTCATCAGCGAGCGCAGCATCGTGGCGGAGGGCTGGCTGGAGAAGGCCGAGGCGACGCTGGCGGCGAAGGATCTGATCTACACCGGCGTGCTGGAGCCGCCGAAGGGCAAGACGCCGGATGACTGGGAGCCGCGGCCGCAGACCCTGTTCCGCGCGACCTCCTATGGCGACGACGTCGACCGCCCCCTGCGCAAATCCGATGGCTCCGGCACCTACTTCGCCAATGACGTGGCGAACCACCTGGCCAAGATCGAGCGCGGCTTTCCGCAGCTGGTGCAGGTGTGGGGCGCCGACCATGGCGGCTACGTCAAGCGGATGCAGGCCGCCGTCGCGGCGCTGTCGGACCGCAAGGTGAGCCTCGATGTGGTGCTGACGCAGATCGTGCATGTGGTGAAGGATGGCGAGCCGGTCCGCATGTCGAAGCGCGCCGGCACCTATGTGACGCTGCGCGACCTGATCGACGAGGTCGGAAAGGATGCCGTCCGCTTCACCATGCTGACGCGCAAGGCGGATGCGCAGATGGAGTTCGACCTGAACAAGGTCATCGAGCAGTCCCGGGACAATCCGGTGTTCTACGTGCAGTACGCGCATGCCCGCTGCCGGTCGGTGCTGCGATCCGCCGGCGATCCGGAGGTATCGGCGCTGGCGGAGGCGCCGCTCGATTCGCTGGTGGATGCCACGGAGCTGGCGCTGATCCGCCGCATGGCGGCCTGGCCGCGCACGGTGGAGGCGGCTGCTGCGGCGCGGGAGCCGCACCGAATCGCGTTCTTTCTCCAAGACTTGGCCAGCGACTTTCATGTATTGTGGAACAGGGGACGCGACGATGCGACGTTGCGCTTCATCCGGGCGGAGGAGCCGGGGGCGACCCGGGCGCGACTGGCGCTGGTGGCCGCGACGTCGGTGGTCCTGCGCTCTGGCCTCGCGGTGATGGGGGTCGAACCCGTCGAGGAGATGCGATGAGCGATGCGATGGTGCCATCCTACCGGGTGCAGCGGGATCGCCCGGGGGTTCCATGGATGATGCTGGCCGCGGCCGGGGGGCTGCTGGCCGTGGGGGGCGTGGCAGCCGGCGGCTGGTGGGCGTTCCAGAGCATGGGCGGCAGCGGCGTGCCGGTGGTGGAAGCCGACCCACGCCCCTTCAAGGTGCGCCCGGACGATCCCGGCGGGCTGCGCGTGCCGAACCAGAATGCGCTGGTGCTGGAACGCCCCGGCAACCGGCAGGCCCAGGCAGCGCCGCGCGCCGATGGCTTGGTGCCGGAGGCCGAGGCGCCGAACCTGGCGCTGCTGCGCGCCGCCGTGGCGCCGCCGCCGGTGATCGCGCCGCGGCCGGTGCCCACGCCGCAGTCGGATGCCGTGGTGGCGACCGAGGCGCCGGAGGAGGAGGTGACGCTGGCCTCCCTGCCATTCCCGCCGCCGGCCGCGCCCGAACCGCCAGGCGCCGCGACGACGGTTGCCGCCGCCGTGCCGGCGCCGGTTGCTGGCGGCCGGGCGCTGGTGCAGCTCGCCGCGGTGGGCAGCGAGGAGGCCGCGCGCGGCGAATGGGACCGGCTGGCGCGGCGTGCGCCGGAGCTGTTCCAGGGCCGCAGCCCCGTGGTGCAGCGGGTGGAGCGCGAAGGCGGCTCGCCGCTGTTCCGCCTGCGCGCCAGCGGCTTCGCCGATTCGGATTCGGCTGCGCAGTTCTGCGAACAGGCCCGCGCCCGCAGCCTCGCCTGCATCCTGGTGCGCTGAGTTGACACCGAGGGCGGCCATCGTCGGCATCGCCGGCACCACGCTGGCGGCGGAGGAGGTCGCGCTGTTCCGGCGCTGGCGCCCGGCCGGCGCCATCCTGTTCCGCCGCAATGTCGAGACGCCGGCGCAGGTCACGGCGCTCTGCGCGGCGCTGCGTGAGGAATTGGGCGCGGAGGCACCGATCCTGGTGGACCAGGAAGGCGGTCGCGTCGCCCGGCTCCGGCCGCCGCATTGGCCGGATTTCCCGCCGGCGGCGCTGTTCGAGGAGGCGCCTTCCATGGCGGCGGAGGCGAATGCCACGCTGCTCGGGCTGGAATGCGCGCGGCTCGGGCTGGACGTGGTCTGCGCGCCGGTGCTCGACCTGCGGCTGGCTGGCGCGCACCAGATCATCGGCGACCGTGCCTTCTCGGACCAGCCGGCGGAGGTCGCGCGGCTGGGCGCGGCCTGGGTGCGCGGGCTGCAACAGGCCGGGTGCATCCCGGTGGTGAAGCATATTCCCGGGCATGGCCGGGCGCAGGTCGACAGCCACGAATCGCTGCCCCGCGTCGCCGCGGACCGTGCCGCGCTGGCGGCGGACCTGGCGCCGTTCCGGGCGCTGGCGGCGGCGGATGGCGGGACCGGGCTTTGGGCGATGACGGCGCACATCCTGTATGAGGCGCTGGATGCGGCGCTGCCGGCGACACTCTCGCCCGGGATCATCCGGGACGTGATCCGCGGCGAGATCGGCTTCGACGGCGTGCTGGTCTCGGACGATCTGGCGATGGGGGCGATGGCGGGGCTTTCGAAGGATCTGCCGGCGGCGACCATCGCGGCGGGCTGCGACCTGGCGCTGCATTGCACCGGGGTGCTGGCGGAGTCCGCCGCGCTGCTGGAAGCCTGCCCGGCGCTCGGCACGCGGGCGGCGCACCGGATGCAGGCGGCGCGCGATGCCATGCTGGCAGCCAGGCGCACGCTGGACCCGATATTGCTGGCGGAGATCCGCGACCGCCTGCTGGCCACGAAGACGGCCTTCGCGTGATCGGCGAAATCGCGGCGATCGCGGTGGCGGCCATCCTGGCCATCACCCTGCACGAGGCGGCGCATGGCTATGCGGCGCGCGCGCTGGGCGACGACACGGCCTGGCGGCTCGGCCGGGTCAGCCTGAACCCGCTGCGGCATGTGGACCCGGTGGGCACGCTGCTGGTGCCGGGCCTGCTGCTGGTGACGCAGTTGGCGACGCTCGGCCGGGTGGAGGCGATGTTCGGCTGGGCGAAGCCGGTGCCGGTGGACATCTGGCGGCTGCGCGACCCGCGCTGGGGCATGGTGCTGGTGGCGGCGGCCGGGCCGGGCATCAACTTCGCCCTGGCCTTCGGCTTCGGGCTGTTCGCCCATGTGGTGACCGCGGCGGATGGCGTGCTGCCGCTGGCTGCCGGGGACTGGCTGCTGCGCATGGCGGCGCTCAGCATGTTGTACAACGTCATCCTGGCCTGCTTCAATCTGCTGCCGATCCCGCCACTCGATGGTGGCCGCATCCTGGTCGGCATCCTGCCGGCCCCGGCGGCGCGGGCGGTGGCGGGGCTGGAGCGGTTCGGGCTGCTGATCGTGCTGGGGCTGATCTTCCTGGTGCCCTATGCGATCCCGGGCTTCGATCCGCTCGGCATCCTGATGCGGGAGGTGGCGTTTCCGGTGCTGCGGGTGATCTTCACGCTATCCGGCCATGGGGGGGCGCTATGACCGACCCGGTGCTGCACCTGCGGCTGGACGGCTACGAGGGCCCGCTCGACCTGCTGCTGGACCTGGCGCGGGCGCAGAAGCTGGACCTGGCCGGCATTTCCATCGTCGCACTGGTCGACCAGTACCTGGCGGTGATCGATCAGGCGCGAGGCATGCGGCTGGAATTGCAGGCGGATTGGCTGGTGATGGCCGCCTGGCTCGCCTGGCTGAAATCCCGCCTGCTGCTGCCCAAGGAAGAAGCCGGGGAGGATGAGGACCCGGAGGCGCTGGCCAGCCGCCTGACCGACCGGCTGGCGGAGCTGGAGGCGATGCGCGCGGGTGCCGGGTGGCTCGGCCGTTGCGACCAATTGGGGCGCGACGTGTTCGGCCGTGGCGCGCCCGAGAACCTGACGGTGGAGGATCGCTCCGGCCTGCGGGCGGACCTGGCGGCGCTGTGCCAGGCCTATGTCGCGGGGCGGCGGCGCGCCCTGGCCCTGCGGCCCTACCGGCCCAAGCCGCGGCGGCTGTGGTCGGTGCAGGAGGCCATCGCGCGGATGACCCGCGTGCTCGGCGACCTGCCGTCCTGGGCCGTGCTGCAACGCTTCCTGCCGGATGGCGCGGAGCTGGATGCAGTGGAACGGCGCGCGGCGCTGGCCAGCACCTTGATCGCGAGCCTTGAGATGGCGCGTGGCGGCGGGCTCGATTTGCGGCAGGACCGCGCCTTCGGGCCGATCCTGCTGCGCCGCGCCGAGAACGCGGAGAAGGCGGGCGATGTCAGAGCCGCCTGAGAACGGGCTGCCTGAGAACGGGCCGCCCGAGACGGAAGCCCCGCCGGTCAGTGCCGCGGCGATCCGGCTGGCGGAGGCGCTGGTCTTCGCCTCGGACCGCCCCGTGACGCCCGCGCGGCTGCAACCGCTGCTGGCGGAAGGCGAGCAGGCGGAGGCGGTGTTCCGCGAATTGTCCCGCGCGCTGGAAGGCCGTGGCGTGGTGCTGACCGAGGTCGGCGGCGGCTTCGTGCTGCGCACCGCGCCCGACCTCGCCAGCGCGCTTACCCGGGTGATCGAGGTGCCGCGCCGGCTGCCGCGCGCGGCGATGGAGGCGCTGGCGGTGATTGCCTGGCACCAGCCCTGCACCCGCGCCGAGATCGAGGAGATCCGCGGCGCAGGCCTGGCGCAGGCGACGCTCGAATCGCTGCTGGAACACGGGCTGGTGGCGCCGCGCGGGCACAAGGAGGTGCCGGGTCGGCCGACCTTGTGGGGCACCACGTCGCGCTTCCTGGAGCAGTTCGGCCTGAAGTCGCTGCGAGACCTGCCGCGGCGGGAGGAGCTGGTCAGCGGCGACGCCGCGCCGCTGTTCAGCACACAGGACGCGCCGCCCAAGACGCCGGAAGGCGACTGACGATGCTGATCCTGGTGCACCCCTGCGACCCGCCGGCTTCCGGCGGGGCGAGCGCCCGGTCGCGGCACTGCCGCGACGCGCAAGCCGCAAGTGCGGCGAGCCAAGCGTCCGGATGGACGCGCCCGGCGCTTGAGGGGCGTCGGCTCGCCGACGCACAGAAAAATTGAGTATCCGGTTCGAAGGCGTGTCGCACCACTACCCGGAGCGTGGGGTGGTGCTGCGGGATCTGGACCTGGAGGTCGGCCCGGGGGAGATCCTGTGCCTGCTCGGCCCCTCCGGCTGCGGCAAGACCACGCTGCTGCGCCTCGCCTCGGGGCTGGAGCCGTTGCAGGCCGGGCGCATCACGCTGGATGGGCAGTTGATCGCGGAGCCGGGGCGGGAGACGCCGCCGGAAGCCCGTGGCGTCGGCTTCGTGTTCCAGGACTACGCGCTGTTCCCGCATCTGACGGTGGCGGAAAACGTCGCCTTCGGGCTGCGCTTCGTGCCGCGCGGCCAGCGCAAGTGGCGGATCATGGATTCGCTGGCGCGGGTGGGGCTGGAGGCCTTCGCCGAATCCTGGCCGCACATGCTCTCGGGCGGTCAGCAGCAGCGCGTGGCGCTGGCCCGGGCGCTCGCGCCGCGGCCCGCCGTGTTGCTGCTGGATGAAGCCTTCGCCAGCCTCGATGCAAGGCTCCGCGAACAGGTGCGCGACGATACGCTGCACGTGCTGCAACAGGCCGGCATCGCCACCCTGATCGTGACGCATGATTCGGAGGAGGCGATGTTCATGGCCGACCGGATCGCGCTGATGAATGCGGGCCGTATCGAGCAGCTCGGCGCGCCCTCCGCCCTGTATCTGGCGCCGCGCAGCCGCTTCGTCGCGACCTTCCTGGGCGAGGTGAACCGGATGCCCGCGCGGGTGCGGGACGGCCAGGTGGAAACCCCGATCGGCGGCCTGAAGCTGCGCGAGACGGATGGCGTGCGGGAAGGTGAGGCGGCGGAGGTGCTGCTGCGCCCCGAAGGCCTGCGGGTGATGGCGCCGGAGGCCAGCAACGGCACGCTGGCGGAGGTCGAGGCCTGCCGGCTGCTCGGCGCCACCACGCTGGTGCACCTGGCGGTGGCGGACGGGCAGGGCGGCCTGCTGCACCTGCACGCCCGGCTGCCGCCCGGCGCCTGGCTCAGCCGGGGTGATCGCGTGGCCGTTGCGATGGACCCGGAACGGGCCTTCGTATTCCCGGCCGAGGCTCCCTAGATAGGGTGTGCGGGTTGCGACTGGATTGGCGTTGGGCGGCGTTCCTGCTAACGGGTTCGCCCCGCCTGGCCTGCATGCCGCATGGCGTCGGGGATGAGGATTCATGCTGGGTCTCGACTGGACCGAACTCGCGCTGATCGCCGTTGTCGCTGTGGTCGTCATCGGCCCCAAGGACCTGCCGGATGCTGTCCGCAGCATCGCCAAGGGCATCCAGAAGCTGCGTCGCATGGCCGGGGAGTTCCAGGGCCAGGTGGACGAGGTGGTGCGCGAGGCGAAGCTGGAAGACGTGCGCAACCAGATCAACGATATCCGCAACTTCAACGTGCGCGACATCGTGGAAAAGGAGGTCGACCGCGACGGTTCGCTGCGGAAGACCTTCTCGGAGGACCCGCTGCGCGAGGCCTTCGACACCCGCCCGCCGGTGCATGGTGCCGAGGTGACGCCGCCGCCCGTGGCAGCCCCCGCGGCCGATCCGCCGCGGGCCGAGGCGCCGGCCTTCATTCCGCCTGGCGCCACGCCACCGATCGCGGCCGAACCCATGGCCACACCGGTTGCCCCCCCGGCACCCGAAGCCGCGCCGGCCTTCGTGCCACCCGCGGCCGAGGCGAAGCCACCCACCGGCACCCCCGCCGGCACCGCCACCTGACAGACGGATCCCCCCACAGTGCCGCGTGATCCGACCGACGAGATCGACGACAAGCCGATGCCGTTGATCGAGCACCTGATGGAGCTGCGCACGCGGCTCCTCTGGTCGCTCGGTGCCTTCATCATCGCCTTCGCGGTCTGCTACTACTTTTCCCGCCAGATCTACGGCTTCCTCGCCGCGCCCCTGGCGGACATCCTGCAGGCGCAGGGGATGGGCGAGCGCCGGATGATCTTCACGGCGCTGTACGAGGCGTTCTTCACCTACCTGAAGGTCGCCTTCTTCGGCGCCACCTTCTTCAGCTTTCCGATGTGGGCGACGCAGCTTTGGCTGTTCATCGCGCCCGGGCTCTACAAGAGCGAGAAGAACGCGATCACGCCGTTCCTGGTGGCCTCGCCCTTCCTGTTCGTCATGGGCGCGGCACTGGCCTACTATTTCATCTTCCCGATGGCCTGGAGCTTCTTCATCAGCTTCGAGACGCCGCAGGAAGCCGGCACCGTCGCCATCCAGCTGGAGGCCAAGGTCAGCGAGTACCTGTCCCTGGTCATGCACATGATCCTGGCCTTCGGCATCGCCTTCCAGTTGCCGGTGGCACTGACGCTGATGGCCCGCGTCGGCATCGTGACCGTGGATGGGCTGCGGCGCGGCCGGCGCTATGCGATCGTCGGCATGTTCGTGGTCGCCGCCATCATCACGCCGCCGGACATCATCAGCCAGATCGGCCTGGCCGTGCCGATGATCCTGCTCTACGAGATCTCGATCCTGGCCGCGGTCTGGATGGGGCGGAAGAAGGACGCGGCGGCGAAGACCTGAGGGGCGCGGCCCCTCGGCGCCTTCATTGACGGCCGCGCCCGGCTGCCCTAGCCGCAGGTCCGCAGTCTTTCGGGTCCAGTTCCATGCATGACATCAAGGTGGTGCGCGCCGATCCGGCGGCGTTCGATGCGGCACTCGCGCGGCGGTCCCTGCCGCCGGTGGCGGCCGAGGCGCTGCGCCTCGACGATCTGCGCATCGAGGCGGTGCGGCTGACCCAGGCGGCGCAGACCACGCGCAACGAGCTGTCGCGCCAGATCGGCGCCGCCATGAAGGCCGGCGACCCGGCGCTGGCGGAGCGGCTGAAGGCGGAGGTCAAGGCCGCCATGGATGCCGCCGCCGCCGCGACGCCGGAGGCGCATGAGGCGGCGCGCGACGCCCTGCTGGCCAGCCTGCCCAACCTGCTGGCGGCCGATGTGCCGGACGGCGCCGACGAATCGGCCAATGTCGTGCTGCACACCCATGGCAGCCCGCGCAATTTCCCCTTCGCGCCGCGGCAGCATTTCGAACTCGGCGAGGCGCTGGGGATGGATTTCGGCACCGCCGCGAAGCTGGCCGGCGCCCGCTTCACCGTGCTGCGCGGGCCCCTGGCACGGCTGGAACGGGCACTCGGCCAGTGGATGCTGAACCTGCACACGGAGGAACACGGCTACACCGAATGCGCCGTGCCGTTGCTGGTGAACGACGCCTCCATGTACGGCACCGGGCAGTTGCCGAAGTTCAAGGAGGACCTGTTCGGCACGACCGATGGCCGCTGGCTGATCCCGACCGCCGAGGTGCCGCTGACCAACTTCGTGCGCGGCGACATCCTGGCCGAGCCGGCGCTGCCGCTGCGCCTGGCCGCGCTGTCCCCCTGCTTCCGGTCCGAGGCCGGCTCGGCCGGGCGCGACACCCGCGGCATGCTGCGCCAGCACCAGTTCCCCAAGGTGGAGATGGTTTCCATCACCCACCCCGACCAGTCCGAGGCGGAGCATGAGCGCATGACCGCCTGCGCCGAACGCGTGCTGACCGAGCTCGGCCTGACCTGGCGGCGCATCGTGCTGGCATCCGGCGACACCGGCTTCGGCGCCGCCAAGACCTACGACCTGGAAGTCTGGCTGCCCGGCCAGCAGGCGTGGCGGGAGATTTCCTCCTGCTCCAACTGCCGCGACTTCCAGGCGCGCCGGATGGAGGCGCGGTTCCGGCCGGCCAGCGCCAAGGGCACCGAATTCCTGCACACGCTGAACGGCAGCGGCGTCGCCGTCGGCCGGGCCCTTATCGCGGTGCTGGAGACACACCAGGCCGAGGATGGCAGCATTGCCATCCCCGAGGTGCTGCGCCCCTACATGGGTGGCGCGGAGGCGCTACGCCCGGCTACTGCCTGACCGTTCCGCCATCCGGCCCGGCGCCCTCGCCTGAGCGTGGCGAGGCTTCCGCGCCGGTGCGGGAGGGCTGCATGTCCAGCGCCTGACGCTCCCGCGCCAGGCTGACCGCAAGCTGCGCCAGTTCCTGACGCTGCTGCTGCAGCCGGGCCTCCACCGTCGCGACCTCGGCCCCGAGTTCCTGGCGCCGGCGCTCCATGGCCGCGACCTCGTTGCGGAGCGCCTCCGCCTGGTCGCGCAGCCTTGCCTGTTCCTGGCGCGCGCCCTCGGTGCCCTGGGTGATCTCCCGCAGCCGGGTCCCGGCGGTCTCGTTGGCACGGTTGGCCTCGGCGAGGCGGGCCTCCGCCTGCGCCAGTTCGGCACGGCGCGACTGCAACTCGCTGCCGGCCGCCTGCGCCTCGGCGCGCGCCTCCTGCAGGCGGCGTTCCTCCGCCGCGGTGCCGGTGCGAAGCTCGGCCAGGCGACGCTCGGCAGCGCCGACCTCGTTGCGCAGCTCGGCGCTGCGGGCTTCCAGGCTGCGCAGGGTCGCCGCCGCTTCCTCCCGCGCCGTGCCCAGCCGGTCCAGCTCGGCCTGCGCCTGTTCCACCTGGCCGCGGCGCTCGGCCAGCGTGGCCTCGGCCGTGGACAGGGCATCGCGCAGGCTGGCGAGGCGCCGGTCCTGGTCGGCGGTACGGGTGTCCAGCTCCGCGGCGCGGGTCTCCAGGGCGCGGACGCGGGCCGTGGTGTCGCGCTCCGCCTGCGTCACCTGGCCCAGCCGCTGCTCGGCCTCGGCCAGGGCGGCGCGGCGGTCGGTCAGGCTGCGCTCGGCCTCCTCCAGCGTGGCGCGCAGGCCGGTCAGGCGGCGGTCGGTCTCGCCGGTCACCTGCTGGCGTTCCGCCAGCGCCTGCTGCGCCTGGGCGATGCCGCCGCGCAGCGTTTCCAGCCGCTGCGCCTCGGTCGTCGCCTGTTCGCGCAACTGCGCGAGGCGACGATCCTCGTTGCCTGCGGAGTCGCGTAGTCCGGCCAGGCGCCGTTCCTCCGCCTGGCCCTGTTCGCGCAGCCCGGCGAGGCGGCGCTCGGCCTCGGTCGACTGGCCGCGCAGCCCGGCTACCCGCTGGTCTTCCGACTGCGCCTGCTCGCGCAGCCCGGCCAGCCGGCGCTCCGTCTCCGTCGCCTGCTCCCGCAGCCCGGCGAGGCGCTGGTCTTCCGACTGGGCCTGCTCGCGCAGCCCGGCCAGGCGGCGCTCGGCCTCGTTCACCTGCTCGCGCAGCCCGGCGAGGCGCTGGTCGGCCGTCTGACCCTGTTCCCGCACGCCGCCGAGGCGGCGTTCGGCCTCCGCCAACTGGGTCCGCAGGCCGGCGAGGCGCTGGTCCTCCGCCTGCGCCTGCTGCGTCAGGCCACCGAGGCGGCGCTCCGTCTCCGTCACCTGGTTGCGCAGGCCGGCGAGGCGCTGGTCCGCGGCCTGGGCCTGGTTGCGCAGCGTGTTGAGGCGGCCCTCGGTTTCGCCGACCTGGCCGCGCAGGCCGGTCAGGCGCTGGTCTGCGGCCTGGCCGCCCTGGCGCAACTCGGCCAGGCGACGCTCCTCGGTCGCTGCCTGCTCGCGCAGCCCGGCGAGGCGGCGTTCGGATTGCGTGGCCTGGTCCTGCAGGGCGGCCAGCTGGCGTTCCTCGGCGCTGCGGCGCTCGCCGAGCGAGGCGAGGCGGCCATCCTGGGCTGCGGCCTGGTCGCGCAGCTGGGCGAGACGGCGCTCCGCGGCCTGGGCGTCGTTGCGCAGCCCGGCAAGGCGCGCCTCGGCCTCGGTGAGGGAGGCCTGGGTCTGGCTGGTGGACTGCTGCAGGTCGCCGGACCGGCCCTGAAGGCTGGCAAGCTGGCCTTCCTCCTGCGCGATCTGGGCGCGCAGGCGGTGGGCTTCCTGGTCGGCATTGGCGCGCGCCCGCTGGGCGCTGCTCAACGCGCCGCTGGCCTGGCGGAGGCGTTCTTCGAGGCTGGCGAGGTCACCGGCCGCGGCGCGTTCCTGCGCCAGCGTGGCCTCCAGCTGGGAGACCCGCTGCCGCAGCGTGGTGCCGGTGGCCTCGGCGCTGGCCAGCGCGCGCTGGTTCGCGGTGATGTCCGCGTTGCGCTGCACCGTGTAGCCGCAGCCGGCCAGCGGGGCGAGCACCAGCGGCGCGATGACCAGCGTGGACGGCCTGCGCCAATTCGAGATGGGCCAGCGCGAGATGGATGGCATGAAGAACCCCGTTGCCATGATCGGCCGCCTTTTCGCGGCACGCGCCCCCCTGGCGCGCCGGGATGGCAACCCGTCCGCCGGACAACGTCAACCTCCGCGCGGGGCGCAACGCGCCTCCTGCAATCACGTTACAGATGGGCGTCGCGCCGCCTGCGCAGAGGTCTGTTCGGGCAGGACTTCAGCGCAACGAAGCTGCGCCCGGGTCATGCGACGGTCAGGCGTTCGTCCTGACCCCGAGCCGCCCGGCCATGTCCTGGACGAACTGCCAGGCCACGCGGCCGGAGCGTGCGCCGCGAGTCACGCTCCACTCCACCGCCGCGCGGCGCAAATCGTCCTGGCTCACCGGCAGGCCGAAGCTGGCAGCATAGCCCTCGACCATGGCGAAGAAGGTGTCCTGGTCGCAGTTGTGGAAGCCGATCCAGAGGCCGAAGCGGTCCGACAGCGAAACCTTTTCCTCGGTCGCCTCGGAGGGGTTGATGGCGGTGCTGCGCTCGTTCTCGATCATGTCGCGCGGCATGAGGTGGCGGCGGTTGGAGGTCGCGTAGAACAGGACGTTGGCGGGGCGGCCTTCGATGCCGCCATCCAGAACGGATTTCAGCGCCTTGTAGTCGGCGTCCTCACGCTCGAAGGACAGGTCGTCGCAGAACACCAGGCAGCGGCGGGCCCCCCCGCGGAGCGGGTCCTGATGATCGGCGCGCAGGACGTTCAGCAGGTCGGGCAGGGTGCGGACATCCTCGCGCTGGATTTCCACCAGGGCGATGGCGCCGGGAACCTCCGCATTGGCGGCGGCGTGGGCGGCCTTGACCAGGCTGGACTTGCCCATGCCGCGGGCGCCCCACAGCATGGCGTTGTTGGCCGGCAGGCCGCGGGCGAACCGCAGCGTGTTCTCCAGGATCAGCGCCTTCTGGCGCTCCACGCCCTGCAGCAGCGTGATGCCGACGGCGGCGACCCGCGGCACCGGGTCCAGCCGCGCGGGCGGGCCGGGGTGCCAGACGAAGGCATCGGCGGCCCCGAGGTCGGGCGCGGCGGGGGCAGGGGGGGCCAGGCGTTCCAGCGCCTCCGCGATGCGGGCGAGCGTGGGCAGCAGCGGATGGCTATCGGACAAGGTGCGTGGACCCGGATGATGTATTGACGGAAAGGTCGCGGAAGCTAGGTTGCGGGCCGATGCCCCGCAACCCCGGGGCGCCCCTCCCTTTCTGGACGCCGCCCCATGTTCATCTCCCCCGCCTATGCCCAGGACGCCGCCGGTGGCACCGCCGCCGTGGTGATGCAGCTGCTGCCGCTGATCCTCATCTTCGCCGTCTTCTACTTCCTGCTGATCCGCCCGCAGCAGAAGAAGATGAAGGAGCACCGCACCATGCTGTCGGCGCTGAAGCGCAACGACAAGATCATCACGGCCGGCGGCCTGGTCGGCACCGTGACGAAGGTGCGGGACGACAGCGACGAGGTCGAGGTCGAGATCGCACCGAATGTGCGGGTGACGGTGGTGCGCGGCACCATCGGCAGCGTCATCAAGCCGCCGGCGCCGGCGAATGACGCCAAGGCGACGGACGTGGCGAAGAGCTGATCCGCCACCGCGAGCACGCAAAAGGCGCCGGGGGAGATCCCGGCGCCTTTTCTGATCCAGGCGGCCCGGTCACGGGCCGAGCGGCCGAATGGCCGCCGCGGCTTATGCCGCGAAGCCAAGCGCGCGGAGCGCGCGCCCGGCGTCTGAGGGTAGGATCAGGCGCTCTGGCCGGTGGTCAGGCCGCCCTTGTCCATCAGGCCGGCGACGACCTCCCAATCGACCAGCTTGTTCAGGAAGTTGTCGAGGTAGTTCGGGCGGACGTTGCGGAAATCCAGGTAATAGGCGTGTTCCCACACGTCGCAGCCAAGGATCGGCGTGCCTTCGCCGGTCGAGACCGGGTTGGCGCCGTTCGGGGTCTTCGTCACCTTCAGCTTGCCGTCGCTGCCGATGATCAGCCAGGCCCAGCCGCTGCCGAACTGCGTCACGCCGGCCTGCTTGAAGGCGTCCTTGAAGGCCTGGAGCCCGCCCAGGTCGCTGTCGATCTTGGCCGCCAGCGCGCCCGGCAGCTTGTCGCCGCCGCCCTTGGGCGACATCACCTGCCAGAACAGCGCGTGGTTCCAGTGCTGCCCGGCCTGGTTCAGCACCGGCAGGCCATCGGCACCGGCCTTGCCGGCCTCGGCCACGATGGTCTCCAGCGACTTGCCGGCGAGGCCCTTGGATTCGATCAGCCCGTTCAGCGCCGTGACATAGGCGTTGTGGTGCTTGCCGTGGTGAAGCTCCAGCGTCTCCTGGCACATCCCCTGGGCGGCGAGGGCGGAGGTGTCGTAGGGCAGCGGCGGCAGGGTGAAGGGCATGGGGTCTCTCCCGTTGGGCTTCGCGTCGCCGGGGGGAGCCCTGCGACCGTCGCCTGACCTAGGCGTGGCCCGGAGGAGCGTCAACCGCACTTGCGGCCTGCCCCCGCGACCGTCATCTGGCCGCCATGGCCGCCCCCCCCTCGCTTTCGCCGATCGGTGACTTCGCACGGAAGCACGACCCGGACCGCTACCTCGCCGCCCTGTTCGCACCGGCGGAGCGGCGGGAGGCGCTGTTCGCGCTGATCGGCTTCAACCATGAACTGGCCCGGGCGCGGGAGGCGACGACGACGCAGATCGCCGCCCTGATCCGCCTGCAATGGTGGCGCGACGCGGTGGCGGAGGCCGCGGCCGGCCAGCCGGCGCGACGGCACGAGGTGGCCGAGCCCCTGCACGCGGCCATCCGGAGCGGCGCGCTCGATCCTTCCGACCTGACGGCGCTGGTCGATGCGCGGGAGGCGGAGGCTGACCCCGAGGGCATTCCGACGCGGGAGGCTTTCGGCGCCTGGCTGCGCGCCGGGGCCGGTGGCTTCGCGGTGGCGGCGGGGCGCCTGCTTGGCGCGCCGGATGCCGCGCTGCCGGCGCTGCAGCGGCGCGGGGCATTGGTGGGCATGGCGGGGGTGCTGCGCAGCATACCGGCCCACTCGGCCCAGGGTCGCTGCCTGCTGCCACAGGACTCGCTGGCCGAGGCGGGGCTGAACGCCGAGGGTGTGGTGGCGCAGCCCGCCGTGGCGGAGCCGTTGCGCCGCGCCATGGCGGAGGAGGGCGGCGCGATGCTGGCGCGCGAACGCCAGGTGGCGCTGCCCCGGCAGGCGCTGGCCGCCGCGCTGCCGGCGGTGCTGGCGGGGCGGGATTTCCGGCGCATGGCCGCGGGCAGGGACGTGCCCGCGACGCGCGGGCTGGGGGATCGGCTGGCGGTGGCCTGGGCGGGGTTTCGCGGCACCGCCTGAGCGTGGCAATCTGCCGGCCGGACCACCGAGCCGGTCCGAGAGGAGTTGCCCCATGCCCACTCGCTGCCGCCTGCCGTCCCTGTCCGCGACCCTGGTTCCACGGAAGGTTCAGGCGCTGGATGCGGTGGCGCCCCATGTGGCCGCAACCAGCGGCCGGTGCGGCTGATGTCCGACATACTGCTGTACCAGACGGCGGATGCCGACCGCTTCTTCCCGATGATCTCGGCGACCATGCAGTGCAACCGCGCCTTCTGCCTGCGCCGCGACGTCAGGATGGAGGTGTTCATCGGCGTCCGGCGCGGCATCCATCCCTGGCAGGCCACCTACAACCGGCTTGGAATGCTGGGGGACC
This sequence comes from Falsiroseomonas sp. E2-1-a20, assembly GCF_051433195.1. Taxonomy (NCBI): domain Bacteria; kingdom Pseudomonadati; phylum Pseudomonadota; class Alphaproteobacteria; order Acetobacterales; family Roseomonadaceae; genus Falsiroseomonas; species Falsiroseomonas sp. E2-1-a20. The sequence continues at coordinate 102,211 of NZ_JBHMFT010000016.1, forward strand.
TGTTGGCGCGGGACTACGACGGTTGGCTGATCTACCTGGACGCCGACGCCTTCGTGCCCAGCCCTCGTTTCGAAATTCGCGGGTTCCTGAAGCAGCACGCGGACAGCGCGATGATCCACCCGGTGGGCGGCGGCAAGGGGCCGTGGGACGTCAATGCCGGGGTGTTCCTGTGGAACTTCGCGCGTCCCGAAACCCGGGAGGTGGCGCGCCGGTGGATTGCGGCATTCGAGCAGGTAACCGACCAGCAACTGCGCAATGCGGCCGACCCGGTCTTCCTGATGAACGACCAGACCATGCTGCACGCGGTGCTGCGTGATGCGCCGGAACTGACAGCGTGCGTGGCCCTGGAGGCGCACGATGTCATCGGCTACCCGCATTCCCGCCTCATCAAGCAATTCGTTCCCAACGGGCAGCAGACGCTGGAGGAACGCACGGCGCGGATCGTGGAGGCGGTGGAGCAGGCGCGGCGGCGCAGTGGCGCGGCCGCGGCGCAGGGCGCCGACCAGGTGCGGCGGTCCGCGATGGCGCTGATCGATGCGCCGCAGGATGTGCTGGAGGCGCATCTGCCGCGGCACGAGGCGGCGGCGCTGGGCCAGGCGATGGCGCAGTTGCTGCGCCATCATCCCGTGTCGGACGGCTTCGCCTGACCGGGTTCAGGCGCGGCGGCGCTTCCTGACCACCAGCGGTTCCGCCACCGCCCCCTCCCGCGCCAGGATCGGGCCGAGGAAGCGGCCGGTGTGGCTTTCCGGCACCGCGGCCACCTGCTCCGGCGTGCCTTGCGCCACGATGCGGCCGCCGCCCTCGCCGCCTTCGGGGCCGAGGTCGAGCACCCAGTCGGCAGTCTTGATGACCTCCAGGTTGTGCTCGATCACCACCACCGTGTTGCCGGTGGCGACCAGCGCGTGCAGCACTTCCAGCAGTTTCCGGACGTCCTCGAAGTGCAGGCCGGTGGTGGGTTCGTCCAGGATGTAGAGCGTTCGGCCGGTGGCGCGGCGGGACAGTTCCTTGCTCAGCTTGATGCGCTGCGCCTCGCCGCCCGACAGCGTGGTCGCCTGCTGGCCGAGATGGATGTAGCCGAGGCCGACGTCGCGCAGCACCACAAGCTTGTCCCGGATCGCCGGCACGGCGGAGAAGAAGTCGCAGCCTTCCTCCACCGTCATGTCCAGCACGTCCGCGATCGACTTGCCGCGGAACTTCACTTCCAGCGTCTCGCGGTTGTAGCGCTTGCCCTTGCAGGTGTCGCAGGTGACGTAGACGTCGGGCAGGAAGTGCATCTCGATCTTCAGCACGCCGTCGCCCTGGCAGGCCTCGCAGCGGCCGCCCTTGACGTTGAAGCTGAAGCGGCCGGGCGCGTAGCCGCGGGCGCGTGAATCGGGAAGCTCCGAGAACCAGTCGCGGATCGGCGCGAACAGGCCGGTATAGGTGGCGGGGTTGGAGCGCGGCGTGCGGCCGATCGGCGACTGGTCGATATCGATGATCTTGTCGAGGTGTTCCAGCCCCTCGATCCGGTCATGCGGCCCCGGCACCTGGCCGCTGCCCATCAGGCGGCGGGAGGCGGCCTTGAACAGCGTCTCGATCACCAGCGTCGACTTGCCACCGCCGGAGACGCCGGCGATGCAGGTGAAGGTGCCGAGCGGGAATTCCGCCGAGACGTCCTTCAGATTGTTGCCGCGCGCGCCGACGACGCGGATCATCCGCTTCGGGTCGATTTTTCTCCGAACGTCCGGCATGGGAATCCGGCGCTTGCCGGACAGGTATTGGCCGGTGATGCTCTCGGGGTTCGCCTCGACCTCCGCCGGCGTGCCCTGGGCGATGATGCGGCCGCCGCCCTTGCCGGCGGCGGGGCCGATGTCGATCAGGTGGTCGGCACTGCGGATCGCATCCTCGTCGTGTTCCACCACCAGCACCGTGTTGCCGATGTCGCGCAGCCGGCGCAGCGTCTTCAACAGGCGTTCGTTGTCGCGCTGGTGCAGGCCGATGCTGGGCTCGTCCAGCACGTACAGCACGCCGGTGAGGCCGCTGCCGATCTGGGACGCCAGCCGGATGCGCTGCGACTCGCCGCCCGACAGCGTGGCGGAGGACCGGCCGAGGCTGAGGTAGTCCAGCCCGACATCGACCAGGAACTGCAACCGCTCCTCGATCTCGCGCAGGATGCGGCGGGCAATTTCCTGGCGCTGCGGCGTCAGCGTCTCCATCACCCCGGCGAACCATTTGCGCGACTTGATGATGGACAGGTCATTGACCATGCCGATGTGCTCGCCGGCGATCTTCACCGACAGGGATTCGGGCTTGAGGCGATGGCCGTTGCAGACGGGGCAGGCGCGGGAGGCCTGGTAGCGGGACAGGTCCTCCCGCACCCACGGGTTGTCGGTCTCGCGGTAGCGGCGCTCAAGGTTCGGGATGACGCCTTCGAACGCCTTCTTCACGTCATAGGCGCGCAGGCCGTCCTTGTATTTCAGCGTCACCACTTCGGCGCCGGTGCCGTGCATCACCACATGCTGGAACGCCTTGGTCAGGTCGCCCCACTGGCTGGTCATCGAGACCTTGTAGTGCCGCGCCAGGCTTTCCAGCGTCTGGTCGTAATAGGGCGACTGCGCCCCGGCCCAGGGCTGCACCGCGCCGTCCTTCAGCGACCTGGTGTCGTCCGGCACCACAAGCTGCGGGTCGAAGAAGCTCTGCGTCCCGAGGCCGTCGCAGGTCGGGCAGGCGCCCTGCGGGGAGTTGAAGGAGAACAGCCGCGGCTCGATCTCCTCGATGGTGAAGCCGGAGACGGGGCAGGCGAACTTCTGGCTGAATACCGTCCGGCCTTCGCCATCCGCGTTCTCCGCATAGGCGACGCCATCGGCCAGGGCGAGCGCGGTCTCCAGGCTGTCGGCCAGGCGCGCCTCGATGCCCTCGCGGACCACGATGCGGTCCACCACCACCTCGATGTCGTGCTTCAGCTTCTTCGACAGGTTCGGCACCTCGGCCACCTGGTACAGCGTGCCGTTGACCTTCACGCGCTCGAAGCCGCGGCGCTGGAACTCCAGGAAATCCTTCTTGAACTCGCCCTTCTTGCCCTTGGCGACCGGGGCCAGCAGCAGCAGGCGGGTGCCTTCCGGCATGGCCATGATTCGGTCGACCATCTGGGAGACCGTCTGCGCCTCGATCGGCAGCCCTGTGGCCGGCGAATAGGGCACGCCGACGCGGGCCCAGAGCAGGCGCATGTAGTCGTGGATTTCCGTCACGGTGCCGACGGTGGAGCGCGGGTTGTGGCTGGTGGTCTTCTGCTCGATCGAGATCGCCGGCGACAGGCCCTCGATGCTGTCCACATCCGGCTTCTGCATCAGTTGCAGGAACTGCCGCGCATAGGCCGAGAGGCTTTCGACGTAGCGGCGCTGGCCCTCGGCGTAGATGGTGTCGAAGGCGAGCGACGACTTGCCGGAGCCGGACAGGCCGGTGACGACCGTCAGCGTGTCCCGCGGGATGTCGATGTCGACATTCTTGAGATTGTGTTCCCGCGCGCCGCGGACGCGGATCTGGCCGGTCATGGTGGTCCACCGATGGATGGGCGCGCGAAGCCTCCCGAGGGACGCCACGTTCGCATTGTGTTCTGGGGGTTTTGCCACCATATAGGTGGGGCGGAAAGAGGTTTTACGAGGCCTGTCGCGCGCAGCCCAGACCTGTCTGGTCGGCGCGGCAGCGTCGGGCTAGCTTCCGCGGTTCAGATCGAGGGGCCGGCGATGGCAGGCGTGAACAAGGTGATCCTGGTTGGCCGTCTGGGGAAGGACCCGGAGGTGCGGAACTTCCAGAATGGCGGCCGGGTGGTGAACCTGCGCCTGGCGACCTCCGAGCGGTACAAGGACCGCGAGGGCAACCAGCAGGAGCGCACCGAGTGGCATTCGGTGGCCATCTTCAACGAGAAGCTGGGCGAGATCGCGGAGAAGTACCTGAAGAAGGGCTCCGAGGTGTATGTCGAGGGCCAGCTCGAGACCCGGAAGTGGCAGGACCAGTCGGGGCAGGACAAGTACTCGACGGAGGTCGTGCTGCGCCAGTTCCGCGGCGAGATCGCCCTGCTCGGTGGTCGTGGCGGCGGCGGGGCTGACCCGGGCGAGGGGGATACGGGCGGCAGCTACGGCGGTGGCGGTGGCGGCGGTCGCTCCTCGGCCCCGGCGCGGTCCGGCGGTGGCGGGTGGGACAACAGCGGTGGCGGTGCCCGCGGCGGCGGCGGCGGTCGCAGTGCGCCGCCGAAGGGCGGCAGCGACCTGGATGACGATATCCCGTTCTGACGTCCGGCCTACCCTGGGCGCCGGCCATCCGACCTTGAAAAAACCGTAGTGCATCCGCAATGTCTTTCGCGTGACCGCATCGCCCCCGCACCCGCGCGAGACGCGCATCGACATCATCCGTCGCCGGGTGCGGCTGGCTTATGACTCGGCGGCGGCGAGGGCCTGGACCCGGCTGCCGCGGGTCTCGGAGGATGGGCTCAATGCGATCTCCTTCCTCTTTCCGCTGGGCGAGGCCTTCTTCTGCCGGTCCGTCGCCCATTACCGGGACCGGATCACCGACCCGGCTTTGAGGGACGCCGCGGACCGCTTCATCCACCAGGAAGCCAATCATTCCCGCGAACATGCGCGCTCCAACGCCGCGCTGCGGGAAGCCAATGTGCTGGGTGCGGAGCTGGAGTCGGTCGCCCGCATCCTGCTGGCCATCGCCAAGACCATCTGGCCGCGCGCCACCCAACTCGCCATCACCTGCGCGCTGGAGCATTTCACCGCCATGCTGGCGGCGCGGCTGCTGAGCAAGCGGCTGCTGTACAAGGAGGGCACGGATCCTGCCTTCGCCCATCTCTGGCTTTGGCACGCGGCGGAGGAGATCGAGCACAAGGCCGTCTGCTTCGACGTCTACGAGCACCTGTTCGGGCGCGGCGTCTGGGCCTGGCTGCACCGCATCCTCGGCATGGTCATCGTCACGGTCTCGGGCGGGATCGGCCTGCTTGTGGCCTTCACGGTGGTGCGGCTGAGGCTTCTGTTCCGCCCGCGCCGTCCGGCATCGGCCGCCGCGGCGGGTGGCGCACCCAGCGGCCCGAGCCTGCGCAACCTGTTCGGCAGCCTGCCGGTCAGCGACTACACCGCCTATTACCGCCGCTCCTTCCACCCGTGGGAGCAGGATGACCGGGCGCTGCTGGAGGCCTGGAAGCTGGAGCATCCGGGCTTCGGGTTGCCAGAGCCGCACCCCCACGCCGCCGCGGCCTGACCTGAAGGCGGCTCAGGACCGCTCGAATTTCAACAGGCTGTAGCGCAACAGGCCGGTCCGGCCGACGAAATCCAGCATGGCGAGCCCGGCCTGCCCCCAGCGCTCCGCCACCCCGCGCCGGCCGCTGGCCCGCAGCATCCGGCCGAGGAAGGCGTAGGTCGGCAGGGTGTGGCGGGTGATGTCGCGCAGGGTCGTCAGGGCCAATCCGGATTCCGCTGCCAGTCGCCGGTAGCCGGCGGCGGAACAGGTCACGTCGCAGGTGCCGAACAGGTTCACCCGGTCGAACCACGGCGCGCGGGCCAGCCGCGTCACCGGCACCCAGGCGGAGGCCGGGACGAAATCCGACAGCACCAGCACGCCGCCCGGCCGCAGCACGCGCCGCACCTCCGCCAGGAAGGCGGCGCGGGAGGGGAAGTGGAAGATGCACTCCACCGCCAGCACGCGGTCGAAGCTGGCATCGGCGAAGGGCAGGGTGCAGGCGTCGCCGGCGGTGAAGGCGATGGTGGTGCCGGGCCTGGGATGCACCAGCCCAGCGGCGCGTGCCAGCTGGCGCGGGTCGATGTTCAGGCCGACCAGGTCCAGCGGATGCATCCGCTCCTCGAGGCAGGCGAGGGTGCCGCCGAAGCCGCAGCCGGCATCGAGCACGCGCATCCCCGGCGCGATCCCGGCCAGGGCGAGCAGTTCCAGGCTCAGCCTTTCGGCCGCGGCGGCATAGTCCTCCGCCGAGTCCGGGCGGGCCAGTGCGGGCTCGGGCCAATAGCCCCAGTGGATGTGGCGGCCGAAGCTTTGTTCCAGTTGCGGGTTGCCGCGCGCCAACTGGCCCAGCAGCAGGTCGATATAGGGCAGCGTCACCGGCCAGCCGCCCGCCACGGCGTAGCCGCCATGCCAACTCGCCGCATCTCTGCCAACCTCCTGCGACCCATATCCAGCCGGTATCTTTAGGCCCGTATGGGCCGCAGGCGAAACGTCGGGGCGCAACAAACGGCACATTGCGGGCCGTTTCGGGCCGGGAATCGGCCTTGGAAGGGGCTGCACCCTTCCGCCGGGGCCCGGAATTGCCTAATCCACAACCCGCGAGACCCGGCTGCGTCCGGCCAAGCATGAGGATTGCGCGTTGAGCGACACGTCACCGCCGCCTGGAGACCCGAAGGGGCCGGGCCACGACATCGCCCCGGTGGGTCTCGAGACCGAGATGCGCCGGTCCTACCTCGACTACGCCATGTCGGTCATCGTGGCCCGCGCCCTGCCGGATGCGCGGGACGGGCTGAAGCCGGTGCACCGGCGCATCCTCTATGCCATGCACGAATCCGGCTACACGGCGGACAAGCCGCACCGGAAATCGGCCCGCGTCGTCGGCGACGTGATGGGCAAGTATCATCCGCATGGCGACGCCTCGATCTACGACGCGACGGTTCGGATGGCGCAGTACTTCTCGATGCGCGTGCCGCTGATCGACGGGCAGGGCAATTTCGGCTCGATGGACGGCGATCCGCCGGCGCAGATGCGCTATACGGAGGTCCGCCTGGCGCGCGCCGCGGCGGCGCTGCTGGAGGGGATCGACGAGGACACCGTCGACTTCCAGCCGAACTACGACGAATCGGAAAGCGAGCCGCGCGTCCTGCCGGCCTCCTTCCCGAACCTGCTGGTCAACGGTGCCCAGGGCATCGCCGTCGGCATGGCCACCAACATCCCGACGCACAACCCGGGCGAGGTGATCGACGCGGCGCTGGCCCTGATCCGGGAGCCGGATACCAGCCTCGACGAGCTGATGAAGATCATGCCCGGGCCGGACTTCCCGACCGGCGGCCTGATCCTCGGCCGGTCCGGCATCCGCAACGCCTTCGAGACCGGGCGGGGTTCGATCCCGCTGCGCGCGCGCGCGACGATCGAGGAGATGCGTGGCGGGCGATCCATGATCGTGGTCACGGAAATCCCCTACCAGGTCAACAAATCCACCCTGATCGAGAAGATCGCGGAGCTGGTGCGGGCCAAGGCGGTGGAGGGCATCTCCGACCTGCGCGACGAGTCCGACCGCGACGGGCTGCGCATCGTCGTCGAGCTCAAGAAGGACGCGACGCCGGAGGTGGTGCTGAACCAGCTCTACCGCTTCACGCAGTTGCAGACCTCCTTCGGCGTGAACTTCGTGGCGCTGGATGAGGGCCGGCCGCGGCTGATGGGGCTGCGCGACGCGCTGATGGCGTTCCTGCGCTTCCGCGAGGACGTCATCCTGCGGCGGTCCCGTTTCCGCCTGAACAAGGCGCGCGACCGCGGCCACCAGTTGATCGGCCTCGCCATCGCGGTGGCCAACATCGATGCCGTCATCGCGCTGATCCGCGCCGCGCCGGATGCGGCGACGGCGCGGGCGCAGCTGATGACGCGGGACTGGCCGGCGGCCGACGTGGCGCCGCTGCTGGAGCTGGTCGACGACGTCCGCAACACGCTGGCGCCGGACGGCACCGTGCGGCTGACCGAGGACCAGGCGCGCGGCATCCTGGAGCTGCGCCTGCAGCGCCTGACCGGGCTGGAGCGGGAGAAGATCAACGCGGAGCTGGCCGAGGTCGCCGGCACCATCAAGGACCTGCTCGACATCCTGTCCTCCCGCCCCCGGCGGATGGATTTGATGACGCAGGAGCTGATCGCGGTGCGCGCGCAGATCGCCGTGCCGCGGATGACGGACATCGTCGACGGGATCGCCGACCAGGACGACGAAAGCCTGATCGAGCCGGGCACCATGGTGGTGACGCTGACGCGCGACGGCTACGTGAAGCGCACCGGGCTCGACGTGTTCCGCAGCCAGAACCGCGGCGGCCGCGGGCGTTCGGGCGCGGCGACGCGGGAGGATGACATCGTCGTCCGCAGCTTCGTGGCGCACACGCACCAGTGGGTGCTGTTCTTCACCAGCCGCGGCATCGCGTTCCGCGAGAAGATCTGGCAGTTGCCGGAAGGCGGCGCCACCGGCCGTGGCCGCAGCCTGCGCCAGGTGCTGCAATTGCAGCAGGATGAGAAGGTGACGGCGGTGCTGCCGCTGCCGCAGGACGAATCGCTGTGGGAGAACCTGCACCTGGTCTTCGCGACCGCGCAGGGCAATGTCCGGCGCAACAAGCTGTCCGACTTCCGCAATGTCCGCGCCGTCGGCCTGATCGCGATGAAGCTGGAGGAGGGCGACAGCCTGATCGGCGTCGCCACCTGCCGCGAGGGCGATGACGTGATGCTGGCGACCCGCAACGGCCGCTGCATCCGCTTCCAGGCCGAGGCGGACCAGCTTCGGGTCTTCGCCGGACGCGATTCCAGCGGCGTGCGCGGCATCCGGCTGATCAACGGTGATGCGGTGATCTCGCTGGCGGTGCTGCGCCACGCGGAGGCGTCGCAGGACGAACGCGCCACCTACCTGCGCCACAGCGCCCAGAAGCGTCGCGCGGCCGGCGAGGAGGTCGCCTCCGAGGCCGAGGCCGCGTCCGAGGAGGTCGAGGAGGTGTCCGGCAGCGTCACCCAGGTTTCGCCCGAGCGGCTGGGGGAGATGGAGGCGGCCGAGGAAATCCTGGTGGTCGTCACCGACCGCGGCTTCGGCAAGCGGACCTCGGCCTACGAATACCGCGTCACCGGCCGGGGCGGGCAGGGCATCGCCAACATCAACCTGACCCCGCGCACCGGGCGTGAGGTGGTCGCCACCTTCGCGGTGCGGGAGGGCGACGGCGTGATGCTGGTGACCGATGGCGGCCGGCTGATCCGCCTGCCGGCGGACCAGATCCGCATCACCGGCCGTGGCGCCATGGGCGTGACGCTGCTGCGTCTCGGCGAGAGCGAGCGGGTGACATCCTGCTTCCCGGTGGTCGAGGAGGTCGAGGTCGCGACCGAGATCCCGACCGAGATCGCGCCGCCGGAGGGCAGCACCGATGGCTGAGTGGCGCACCGGGATCTATCCCGGCACCTTCGATCCGGTGACCAACGGCCACCTGGACGTCATCGCCCGCGCGGCGCGGCTGGTGGACCGCCTGGTGGTCGGCGTTGCCATCAATGCGGGGAAGGGGCCCTTGTTTCCACTCGATGAGCGGGTGGAACTGGTCAAGGCAGAAACCGATACCATCTCGGCGGCGGTCGGCTCGGAGATCGTCGTGGTGCCGTTCACCGGGCTGCTGGTGGAGTTCGCCCGGCAGTCGCAGGCACGGATGATCATCCGCGGCCTGCGGGCGGTGACGGACTTCGACTACGAATTCCAGATGGCCGGGATGAACCACCGCCTGGCACCGGATGTCGAAACGGTGTTCCTGATGGCCAGCGAAACGAACCAGTTCATCTCCTCACGCTTTGTCAAGGAAGTCGCGACGCTGGGGGGGGATGTGTCCTCCTTCGTGCCGAAACTGACCCTCGAACGCACGCTGGCGCGCGTGCGCAACCGCAAGGACGCCGCTGAATGACCGGGATCACCTTCCTCCGCCGCGGCCTGCTGGGCGCGGCGCTCGCCGCGCCGATGCTGGGAGGCCGCGCCGCGGTGGCCCAAGGGGCAGCGCAACCCGACCCGGAGAACACGCTGTTCCTGGAATTGAAGGACGGTCGCGTGACCATCCAGTTGCTGCCGGACCTCGCGCCGCGCCATGTCGAGCGCATCAAGCTGCTGGCGCGGCGCAACTTCTACGACAACACGCCGTTCCACCGCGTGATCGAGGGCTTCATGGCGCAGGGTGGCGACCCCACCGGAACGGGCACCGGTGGCTCCGACCTGCCGAACCTGGCGGCGGAGTTCACCCCCGCCAACCGCGCGCGCTTCCTGCGCGGCACCTGCGGCATGGCGCGCACCCAGGCGCCGAATACCGCCAACAGCCAGTTCTTCATCATGTTCGCGCCGGCGCCGAGTCTGGATGGCCAGTACACCATCTGGGGCCGCGTGGTTGCCGGGATGGAGGCAGTGGACAAGATCAAGCGCGGCCAGGGCCAGGGCGGCATCGTGCCGCCGCCGCCCGACCGCATCCGGGCCATGCGCGTCGCGGCGGATGTGCGCTGAGCACCCGGCGCTCCCGACAAGAACCCAAGAAAGGACCACCAAGATGAGCGCCACGATCGACCCCGAGAACACCCTGCTGCTGGAACTCGACAGTGGCGTCGTGACCATCGAGTTGCTGCCGGACCTGGCGCCGAAGCATGTCGAGCGGATCAAGGCGCTGGCCACCGCCGGCTTCTACAACGGCACGCCGTTCCATCGCGTGATCGATGGCTTCATGGCGCAGGGTGGCGACCCCACCGGCACCGGCACCGGCGGGTCCGAGCATCCCGACCTGCCGGCCGAGTTCACGCCGCCGGCGAAGGCGAAGTTCGTGCGCGGCGTCTGCGGCATGGCGCGCACCAACAATCCGAACAGCGCCAACAGCCAGTTCTTCATCATGTTCGCGCCGGCGCCGAGCCTGGACGGCCAGTACACCATCTGGGGCCGCGTTGCCGAAGGCATGGACCTGGTCGACAAGATCAAGCGCGGCCAGGGCCCGAACGGGCTGGCGCGGGAGCCGGACCGCGTGAAGTCCATGCGCGTCGGCACCAGCGCCGCAACGCCGGCCGAAGGGGCTGCCGAAGGGGTTGACAGCACCCCGGCCGCCGACGCCTAACACCGCTGCGCGCGTGCCACCTCGGCACGCGCCACCCCGAGCCCGTAGCTCAGCCGGTAGAGCACGTGACTTTTAATCATGGGGTCGTGGGTTCGAGTCCCACCGGGCTCACAATCGGCCTTCAGGGCTTTGTGCCGTTTGCCTCAGACGTTCGGCGCGACCGAACGCGCCGCTCAGGCCGCCTTGGCCGCCGCCCGCGCCATGAGCTTCTCTTCCTCGGTCCAGACTTTGCGCTCGCGCTTTTCCTGCGGCTTGATGTCCTTGACCGGCGCGCCACCCAGCACGGGCGGGCGCATGGTGGAATTCCGCGCCGCATCCGAATGCCACGGGTGATCGACCTGCACGGTCAGGGGGCGACCGATTTCCCGCTCCACATCACGCAGCCAGGCACGCTGTTCGGCGTCGCACAGCGTGATGGCGAAGCCGCCGCGTCCGGCGCGCCCGGTGCGACCGATGCGGTGAACATAGCTTTCCGGCAGGCTCGGCAGGTCGTGGTTGAAGACATGCGTGACGGTGTCGACGTCGATGCCGCGCGCCGCGATATCCGTCGCCACCAGGACCTGCACGGTGGCACTCCGGAAGGCGTTCAGCGCGCGCTCCCGCTGGCCCTGCGATTTGTTGCCGTGCAGGGCTTCGGCCGTGATGCCCGCCTCGTTGATGAAGGCGCAGACCTCGTTGGCGATGGTTTTCTGCAAGGTGAAGACCACGACCTGCCCGATCCCGGGCGTCCGCAGCAGTGCCAGCAGCGCGGCCCGCTTGTCGGCCGCATCAACGAACATCACCGACTGTTCGATCCGGTCCACGGTGGTCGATGGCGGCGCGATCTCCACCTTCGCCGGATCGCGCAGCAGGCTCTCGGCCAATGAGGCGATGGATTTCGGCATCGTCGCCGAGAACAGCAATGTCTGCCGGTCCTTCGGCAGCGTCGCGACGATGCGCTCGATCGGCCTGGCGAAGCCCATGTCGAGCATCTGGTCCGCCTCATCCAGCACCAGCGCTTCAACCTGCGACAGGTGGCAGAGGCCCTGGTCGATCAGGTCCAGCAACCGGCCCGGCGCGGCGACGATGATGTCCACGCCACCCTTGAGCGCATGGACCTGGTGAACCTGGCTGACGCCGCCGAAGATCGTCGTCACGCTGGGCTGCTGGTGGCGTCCGAAGCTCTCGAAGCCGCTGGCGATCTGGGAGACCAGTTCGCGCGTGGGGGCCAGGACCAGGACTCGGGCGCCGCCCCTGGGTGCCGGGCGAGGCGCAGCCGCAAGGCGGTGCAGCAGCGGCAGTGCGAAGGCGGCGGTCTTGCCGGTGCCGGTCTGGGCCAGGCCGAGCAGATCGCGGCCCTCCAGCAGCATCGGGATCGACCGGGCCTGGATCGGGGTGGGCGTGGCGTACCCTTCCTCGGCCAGCGCGCGCAGCAGGGGCGGCGCGAGGGAGAGTTCGGCAAACGTCGTGGACATGGTGAAGCGGCGCCTCCGGCGCTCGATAAAGCTGCGCCGGTTGGGGGCTTCGCTGGTTTGAAGGCGCGCCTTTACGGGCGATGCTGCACTGCGTCAACGCAGAGATGAGGGGCAGTGGCACGCGCGGCAGGGCAGGGGTGAAACTGGCGGATGGGATGACCGCCAAACCTCCCCGCAGGGTCGAAGTCCTGGCTGTTCCGCTACACCCTGGCAGGCAGGTCGCGGGAGGCCGATTTCATGGGCGAAGCCAGAGACCGGCGCCTGTGTGAAGATGCGCGTGCTGGCGGTGCTGCGCTACGCCCGAGCGGCTGGGCAGCGTCCCACCGGCAGCAGCGCCGCCGACATGGATGAAGCGCTGCGCACCCTCTTGCCGAAGTCGGCACCGCTGAAGCGCGCGGCGGGGTCCACGCCGACAGCCGCCGTCCATCGCGTCATCGCTGATGCCGACCATGATGCCGGCCCGAAGCTCCCTGCTCCGCACCGACCCAGCACATCTGCCCACCGCGCCGGAAGGCGGGCCTCGTCGCCGCGCTTACGGTCAAACAGCCCGAGAAGTTGCGTGGACCCCGGACCAGAGACAGGGGCGGGACCACACAGGCCAACTCTCTCATCACACGCGGATCCCGGGCGGGGGAAAAGGTCACGTCGCCGACCGGAGCGACCAGCTATCTCGAACCCATCGGCTAGGCCGGCCTCGATCCCGCGCTGGACATGTCATCGAACGAGCCTGGCGCACTGAGAACCACGCGATCCCGCCCGCTGTGCTTCGCGGCATAGAGGGCGGCATCGGCCCGATGAAGCATGTTCTCTGGCGTTGCACCGCCCACGGCGACACCAACGCTGGCGGTCATGCTGATCTCGCCAGCAAGGATTCTGATCTGGGAACGGGCAATGGCGGAGCGCAGTTCCTCCGCGACGGCGAAGGCCTCGTCCTCACGCGTTGATGGCAAGATCACCAGGAATTCCTCTCCGCCCCAGCGAGCCACGGCTCCGCGCTGACCCAGTGTGTCGTGGCAAACAGCAACCAGAGCGCAGAGCGCCGTGTCGCCGGCGTCATGGCCGTGGTGGTCGTTGATGGCCTTGAAGTGATCGATGTCGAGCATCAGCACACCAGGGCGTCGCCCATCCACCGGCACCCGACGAAAGGCCTCGGTCAGAAGGGCTTGACCGGAACGGCGGTTGAGGGCGCCGGTCAAGGGGTCAGTGGTGGCCAAGCGGCGAAGCTCATCCTCCATCCGCTTACGCTCGGTCATGTCGCGTGAAACCGCGACAAAGCCGCGCACGGCGCCTTCCACATCCGGCAGTGCCGTCAGCACCGTGTTGGCCCAAAGGCGGGAGCCATCGCGGCGCAGGCGCCAGCCCTCCATTTCCACCGAACCGGTGGCTCGGGCGCGGGCCAGCATGCTCTCCATGCGGCCAGCACCACGCTCTTCCTCGATGAAAAACATATCGATCGGGCGCTGCGCCACATCCTCCGGCAACCAGCCGCCGAATCGCTGCAAGGACTGGTTCCACTCGTCCACGAGACCATGTGGATCCACGGTGTAGATGGCGTAGTCGCGGACATTGTCGAAGATGGCGCGAAAGCGTTGGCGGTCAGCGTAGATTTGGCGTTCCTGTTCGACCAGCGCGGTGACGTCGTCGAGCACAACCAGGTTGGTGCCGCCATGCGTGCGGTGCGCCGTCACCGAAAGGACGGATGAGCGCGTGCCGCGCGTCACTTCGCAGCGCTGATGATCCAGCATGATGCCGGATTGCGCGGTGAACTCATGGACCTGACGGGCCAAGTCCGGCACCAATGGCGACAGCGCGGAGAAGGCATTCGACAGGTCGCCATTTGGTGCCAACGGCATCAGCAGCTGCACAGCCAGTGGATTGGCGATCTGCACGGTTCCGTCCATGCCGAACTGCATCAATCCGACGGGCACAATGTAGAGAAATTCTGTCAGCGCCTCCAACGCATCGGGCTTGTTTTCAGACAACATGAGCCTTGCGCCTCTGCACCAGCAGATACATGCGTGCTGCGTTTGGATGCTTCAGCATTCGCAGATGCACCTGCGTGGGCACCATGCGGAGTGTGAAGACGTAGTCTATGGTCTGATCCAGATCCTGCTCAGCCTCGAAGAGCTGGGCGACCAGATAGTTGTTCGTGCAAGGCGCAACCGAACTGAAGAAGTGGCGGCCGATGACACGTGCCGCGGTGAGGCCTGACATGGCAGCCTCGGCCTGATTGTAGGCGACGACTTTGCCATCCGAGGTCATGGCAACGACCCCGAAGGAAAGCGCGTCCATCTCGGTGGCGCTTGCGCTTTCGAGCCAGTCAAGGAGGTCAGGTACGGAGAATGTCAACTGCATCCCGAACAAAAGCATACCAGAACTTGTTGTGCAAGTATTTATGCGGAATTACAGGTATCGCTCATTTATCGAAAGCTCAAGATCTGATTCGTCAGGCAGTGGCAGGAGGCGATCGACCGCGCCGGTTTAAGCTCATTGAATGCTGCAGGTCGCCGCGGTCAACCGCGCCCTGCGCGTCCTCCGACTGCGGGTTCCAAAGGACCCCCGCAGCGCGGGCCGCAGTTACGTAGATGAAGGGCTTGGTGTGGGCGGAGCGGCGCCGGTGGCCTGTTGGATGACCTGGGATAGGTCTTCCGCTGAGTAGGGCTTGTGAAGCAGCGGATATCTGTAGCGCCCCTCCTCCGCCAGGACATGGCTGTAGCCGCTGGTCAGCACCACCGGTAGCTCCGGCCTCCGTGTGCGAAGCAGATCCGCCAGTTCGATGCCGCTCATGCCCGGCATGACGACATCCGAGAAGACGACATCGTAGGCGCCACCGTCCTCGCCCAGCAGTCCGAGAGCCTCGGCGGCGCTCGTGGCAAGCGTTGTCTCGTGACCACTGTCGCGAAGAAGCAGTACTGCGAACTCGGCGACCTGCGCATCATCCTCGACGACCAGGACACGGCTACGCCACGATGTCCGCGGGCCTGCGGGACCGTTGATTTCAGGTGGAGCCAAGGCGGGTGGAGCGGACTGCGGCAGATAGAGGGTAAAGCATGCACCCTCGCCCAGACGGCTCGCGACATCCACGTCGCCACCCGACTGCTTGGCGAAGCCATATACCTGGCTGAGACCGAGGCCGGTTCCTTGACCTGTCTTCTTGGTGGTGAAGAACGGCTCAAACACCCTTCCCATCGTGTCCGCATCGATGCCGGCTCCTGTGTCGGTGATCGACAGGGCGACGTGGTCTTTGCTGAGCGGCTGGTGGGCGCGGATGGGAGGTAGCGCCGCCACAACGCGGATTGCGACGGTCAGCTTTCCCTCGCCTTCCATGGCATCGCGGGCATTCACCGCCATGTTGACCAGAGCGGTTTCGAACTGGCTCAGGTCGGCCTCCACGAAGCAGGGCGTCTCGGCAACATCGATCACGAGTTGAATGCGTACGCCGAGCAACGTCTGCAACATGCCGGCGATGCCGCGCACACGTCCGGCCGCATCGAATACTTCGGGCTTCAGCGCCTGGCGACGTGCGAAGGCAAGAAGCTGGCGGGTGAGCGCAGCAGCCCGCTCGGTCGTATCCACGATGGCATTGACATAACGGCGTCGGCGCTCCTCCGGAAGGTCATGCCGTCGCAGCAGTTCGGCGGAGGAACGGATGATCGTCAGGAGATTGTTGAAGTCGTGGGCAACGCCGCCGGTGAGCTGCCCCAGGGCGTCCAGCTTCTGGCTCTGGCGCAGTTGATCCTGTGCCTCGGTGAGCTCGGCAGCCCGCTCGGCAGCCCGTGCTTCCAGCGAGTCATTTAGCTCCCGAAGTTGAGCCTCGGCCTTGCGAGACGCTGTGATGTCGCGGGAGATGGAAAGCAGCTTCACCGGCACTTCATCTGGCCCGTTGATCGGCGTCACCACCACATCCCACCATCGCGGCGCTCCAGCCATCGTGGTGGCGAAGCCCTGGAAGCGTCCGGTCTCACCGCGCCTGGCCTCGGCGACCGCCGCCAGGGCCTTGGCATGCTCGTCGTCGCGCCAGAGGTCGGGCCAGCAGGCGCCTTCGACCGCGCCGAAATCGTCGACTTCCATGACCTGCATGCCGCCCTCGCTCATGAAGAGCACGCGGGCGTCGAGGTCGAGAACCTTGATGCAGTCAGCAGAGCTCTGGATGACACGGCGGCTGAACTCCTCACTGGCACGCAGGGCCGCCTCCGCCTGCACCCGCTCCGTCATGTCGATGGTCACCGAGAGAAGCGCGGGCGGGTGGCCGTGCTCACCATCCAGGCGCGTCAGACTGCAGTTGACAAAGACCAGCGCGCCATTGGGTTGGAGGTATCGCTTGTCGAAGGAGGCAGGCCTTCCGGTCTCGGCAATACGCGCCGACTGCTCCAGGCTGACGGCGACGTCATCCGGATGCGTCACCTCCGAGAAGTCCCTCGCAAGCAGATCTTCGCGCGGCCGACCCAGCATTCGGCAGAAGGCGTCGTTGACGCGCCGGAAGCGGCCATCCAGCGCAATTTCAGCAAGGCCGACCGCTGCGAGAGTGAAGATCGAGTTGAGGCGTTGCTCGCTCACCCGGAGGTCAGCCTCGGCAACGACGCGCTCGGTCACGTCCGAGCCCTCGACGAAGATGCCGGTGACGGCGCCGTCTGGATCGGTGACCGGCTGGTAGACGAGGTCGATAAAGCGCTGTTCGACCGCAGCGCCGGGCCTGCGCTGCAACCCAACCGGCACTGCGCGTCCGACGAAGGGCTCGCCGGTCGTAAAGACCGTGTCCAGCAGCTCGTGGTATCCTTGCCCCTCGAGTTCCGGCAGCGCCTCCCGCACCGAGCGGCCGACGACGCTGCGATGCCCCACGAGTTGCTCATAGGCCGGATTGACGAAGTCGAATCTCTGCGCGCGGCCGCTCAGCATCGCCATGAAGCTGGGTGCCTGCTCGAACATGCGCGAAAGGCGCTTGCGCTCCGCCACATCGCGGCGCTCGGCAAGTAGGCGCTCGGTGGTTTCGACGACGGTGACGAGGATGCTCGCGACCGCACCGCGCTCATCGCGAAGCGGGCTGTAGGTCAGGTTGAACCAGGCATCCTCCTGCTGGCCGCTACGCTCAATGATCAGCTTCTGGTTCTCGAAGGACCGGGCTTCGCCGTTGAACACAGCAGCAAAAATCGGTGCGTTGAAGGCCCAGACCTCCGGCCAGCAGAGACGATTCGGCTGGCCCAGACCCGCGGGATGCTTTGGGCCCATGATCTGGGCGTAGCTGTCATTGTAGATCTGGACGAGTTCGGGACCGCAGAGCAGGACCATGGCCATCGGCGAGCCGAGCACCAGGTCGACCGTCGCGCGCAGGCCGGACGGCCAGGCCTCGCACGGGCCGAGCGGGGTCGACGACCAGTCATGGGTGCGAATCAGCGCCCCCATCATGCCACCGGCGATGGGAAAGCCGGAGGAATTCATGGTGTAGGCTGCATCGTGCTGCATGATCTGGCCGTATCCTCCATTCTCGGCGATTTTCGTTCCCCGTACGAACCATGCCTGTGGTCGTCCCGGTGCAGTCGGGTCGTGGTGGCCTGTTCTGGCATCGCCGGAATGACGGCGGGGCAGGCTGAGCCGGCGTCCTGCTCAGGGAGCGGGACCGAACAGGCTGGAATGTGCCCATCCCAACGCCGTTTGGCCGTCGCCGAGATGGATCCAGCCGCCGGGTGCCTGGCCGAGCACAACGAAGCTGCGCCCTCGCGGCGCCGTCCATAGGATGGCCGCGCTGCCGGCTGGCGCCGCCCGTACGTGCACGGGTGTGACCACCAGGACGCGAGCCGCCGGCGCGGCAGCAGCCTCTGCATCCACTTGCTTGGCTGCCGTGGCCGGGATCACCTCGGCGCTATCGCCGCTTGCAATCAGTGGGGCGCGGCAATAGCGGAGGCCTGGGCCCTGCTGTGAGCCGCCCCGGCCGAGGCCCGGTCCGGCCTCCAGGATGACCATGGCGGGACGGGTCTGCGGAACGGCCTGCCCGTCCTGCACCGCGGCGGCCCGAGCGGCTGCGGTGGGCTGGTTCAGGACAACGCGCGCGACGACCTGCATGGCCTCCGCGCCCGGTATCGGCAGCAGTCCGCAGACCACGAGCTCATCCACCATGGCCAGCGGATAAAGCTGGATGCTGGATAGATGGCCTTCCACCCTTGCGTCGCGCAGATGCGCCCGGACGGCGGCCACCGCGACCTCCTCCTGCCGCAGGCTCAGGCCGCTCTCGCCGCGCTGCACGGTCGCCGGGACGGGATCGGCCGCCGCGGCGCCGCGTGGGTCGCGGCGGTCCCAGCCCAGGACCAGCGCAGCCGCGCTGCCGGCCGCCAGCGCCGTTAGGCCAACAAGAGTCTTCGTTGCTGCATGGGGGGCCATGGATCGCGGGCGTCCTCAGGGTTTGCTGGTGATGCAAGCTGCAGGGGTCGCCAACGGAACTCGCCGAAGCGGTCCAATGACCCGGACAGTCGAAGATCGGCTGGTGCAAGAAGCTGCCTGGCCGCTTCGAATGCCGGATTATATTTAAGGTAGTCAAAAAAGCAAGTTGTTTTATTTGAAGGCTAAAACAGGTCCAAATAGTCCGCATCATCGGGGTGAGAACATGCTGGAATGATGTTCTTGGCCGCCCCCGTTTTATTTGCGAAGACATTGTCGGTTGGTTATCGGAACAACAGGGCGTGCTTCGCTGGGCGGCCGGTGTCAGGAGAACGACCTGGCCCAGAGCCCGCTTCGGAATAGCGCCGGACTAGGTTGGGGAGCCCGGGTGCCGGGTGATGTAGCCTCGCCGCGGCGGGTAACGGGGAGGCGGCCTTGGACACCGAGGGACGGGTCGCAGGCCATCACGCGCGCGACGGCCTGGAGGCGGCGATCCTGCGCGCGCTGGCCGACGCGGGGAAGGACCCGGAGCGGTTGGCGCCGGAGGACTTGGCGCCGCTGGAGGAGTGCCACACCGGCGGACGGCAGCCCACATCGACCTTGCGGCGCAGATGGGCCTGCGGCCGGGCCTGAGCCTGCTCGACGTGGGCTGTGGCATCGGCCGTCACCTCGCCCGTGCCCACGGCTGCCGGGTGACCGGTGTCGACCTGACCGAGGCGTATGTCGCGGTCGCTGAGGCGCTGACCCGGCGGGTCGGCCTGCAGGGAGCGATCTCATTCCGCCACGGCTCCGCGCTCGCTCTGCCCTTCACCGACGGCGCCTTCGACGGGGCCTACATGCTGCACGTCGGCATGAACGTGCCCGATAGATCGGCGCTGTTCGCGGGCGTGCGCCGCGTGCTCCGGCCCGGCGCGGTGTTCGCGGTTCATGACGTGATGCGCCTCGCACCCGGCGCGCTCGACTTCCCCCTGCCATGGACCTCGGGGCCGGAGGCCAGCTTCGTCGAGTCTCCCGCGGCCTACCGGCGCCGGAGCAGGACGGCGGCCGCGGCAGGAAACCGGTCGTGCGTGGTCCTGGTCCGCCCCGCTTACGGAGAATCCTGCCCCGCGTCCTATGGCGCGGCCCCCGACAGCGCTTCAATCCCACCTCGGCCCCGAGTTGGGTCCTGACCTTCGGCCCGGTGCTTACGCCGTGAAGCGGTCCCTCTTCATTCGTAGCGTAACGATGACACCCTCCGCCGACCAGTCGAACGCCACGGAGCCGCCAAGCTGGTGGGACATGCTTCGGACGACCATCTTGCTTCCGAAGCCCAAGGGCTGCGAAGGCGCCACGACCGGAGGGCCGCCCCGTTCGGTCCAGACGATAGCCACCTCATCGGCTCCCGTGGTGCAGGAGATGTCGAGCGTGCCGGTTGGCACCGAGATTGAGCCGTATTTCAGCGAATTGGTCGCCAGTTCGTGGACAACCAGGGAAAGCGTCGTGGCCGCAGTTTCGTCGAGGCTCATCTTCGGCACCGAGACACGGATGCGTGGATGGAAGGCTCCCGTGTCTTCGTAGGGCACGAGCAGTACTGTGAGGAGGTCGCCGAGAAGCGCCTTGTTCTCCTGGCCAGGATGACGGCGAATGAGGTCGTGGGCGCGTCCCAGCGCGGCCAGTCGGTGCGTGAGGTCACGGATGACCTCCGCCGCCGTCGTCGTCGCAGAAGACGATGTGATCCTGGCAAGGGCCGAGGCGATGGCCAGCAAATTCTTGACCCTGTGGCTCATCTCGCCCGCGAGTAGTTCGTGGGCTTCCTCGGCCTGCTTGCGTTGGGTCACGTCAAGGAAGATGCCGAACATGACCCGGCCGATCATGCCTGCATCGTTGCCGCGACCCCGCGCAGAAATCCATCGGATCTCTTCGCCCAGCATGATGCGGAAGTCCGTCTCGTAGGCGCCCTTGAGCGCGCGGGTCGCAGCGAAGGCTGACCTCACTCTGTCGCGGTCTGCAGGATGGATGCAGGCAGACAGATCCTCGAAGGTGACCGGACCGTCGCTGGGAACCCCCCACATGTCGAACGCGCGCTCGTCCATGGTAATCTGGTCGGTGTCGACGTTCCATGACCACAAGCCGACCCCAGCGGCATCGGTGGCAAATCGAAGGTCTTTCGCCTCCCATGTTCGCGGACTTGTAGGTTCAGATGACATTATGCTGGGGTCCCTTGTCGTGCACGCAAACTAAATCGGATGCGGCATTGACACCTGGTGGAATGTTGAAACCCATCGTGCTGAATGACAGGTCGATGTGCTCCGCCAGATGCGCCGTTACCGGCTTCCACGGAAAAGGATTCGGTTCTGCCTTGCGGCCCCGAAAGCGGACTCAGCCAGGAACCTCTGGGGTCCTATGGTGTTCCGCGAGGACTGTCAGCGGCAGCTCGATCCTGCTTCGAAACCCGGTCTCGCAGAAGTCGGCCTCGATAGTACCATCGAGATCATGGCGCACCTGCCGCTCGATCAGATCGGAACCAAAGCCCCGCCGCTCAGGCTGCATGATCACCTTTGGTCCCCCGGCTTCCGACCATCGCACAACCAGCCGTGCCGCAGCGCCAAGGCCCTCCATTGACCATTCGATGGTGACGCGGCCGCTCTCGGTCGAGAGGGCGCCATGCTTGGCGGCATTCGTCGCCATCTCGTGCAGGATCATACCCATGGACAAGGCTGCCTTTGGTGACAGCCAGATCCGCGGACCCCGGGTCACAAGGCGGCCGTGTCCCACCGCATAGGGCTGCAGTTCCTTCTCGACCAGGTCCAGCAGCGATACGTCGCTCCAGCCGCCAAGCGAGACCAGCTCGTGCGCCCTGGCCAGTGCCCGGATACGACCGTTGAAGGTCACGCCGAAGTCCTTCAGACTGGTGGCTCGGCGTAGGGTATGCGCGGCGACGGCGGCGACCACCTGCAGCATGTTTCGCACGCGGTGGTTCAACTCGTCCACGAGCGTACCGAGCAGCTCGCCTTCCACCACCTGAGTGATGTCAAAGAAGGTGACGATTACCCCGTCTACCGCTCCCTCCGCGGTCGTGTAGGGCAGCATTCGCATGAGGTAGTGCGCGCCGCCACCACGGGCAATGACGCGGCGCTCCACGGGCACCCGTGTACTCAGGACGCGGCGTGCCTCCTGTGCGAAATCCACGCCCTCGACGTGGCTGGCGAAGCTGCTGAGGGGGCGGCCGCGGTCGGATTGGACCAGATCAAAGATCCCGGTAACCGCGGGCGTGAAGTTCCGGATCATGAGATTTCGGTCGACAAACACGGTAGCGACCTGCGTGCTGTCGAACAGATTCCGCAGGTCGGCATTGGCGACGTCCAACTCCTCGATCTTGGTGGAGAGTTCAAGGTTGGTGGTCCGCAGCTCCTCATTGACCGATTGAAGCTCCTCCTTCGAGGTCTCCAGCTCCTCGTTGATGGATTGCAGCTCCTCGTTGACCGAGACCATCTCCTCGTTGCCGGATTTCAGCTCCTCGGTCGCCGTCTCGTATTCCTCGGCCATCGACTGCAGGCGCTCGCGTGCATCGCGTAGGTCATGCTCCAGCAGTTCGATGGCGTGATCCCGCGACGTGTCGGTAGCACCAGGACTGGGGATGTCCTGCCGCGGCGCCGGCGGCTGGATGTCGGCAAAGACCACCATGAACAAGGGGTCGTTCCCATCGCGTGGCGGCAGCGGCGATACGGTGATTGCGACCGTCTGCCGCAAGCCGTTGAACTCGACTTGGACATCGGGACGGGTCGACGGGCGCCGCTGGTCGATCGCCTGCCGCAGCGCCGAGCGCAGATCCATCCGCAGACCACGCCGCGCCATCGCCAGGAGTTGCCGGCTGGGTGCCCCCGCCGCCGGTTCCAGATACTTCCCGAGATTGGCCGTCTGGTAGACGATGTCGCCCATGGTGTTCACCAGCAGGTGCGGCGGCGCGAAGTGTTCGGCTGCGAAGGCGTTGGCCATCTGATGCAGTTCGGCGACACCTCCCACCTGGCGCCGATATAGTGGTGCTGTGGAAGGCCAATTCCGCCGCACGTCATGTGCGACGGGCTGGACGCGGATCGGCAGATCCGGCACCGGGCCGTCCCGGCGCTGGAAGATCCGGTGCGCCTTGTCCTCCGGCTTGAACAGGTCGTCATGGCGGGTGGTGGTTTCCGACACGCCGAGGAACAGGTAGCCGCCGGGTCGCAGCGCATAGTGGAACAGCGGGATCACCTGCTCCTGTAGCTGGCCACCCATGTAGATCAGCAGGTTGCGACAGGACACCATGTCGATGCGCGAGAACGGCGCGTCACGGATGACGCTATGCGACGAAAAGACGCATAGGTCCCGCGTTTCCTTCGAAACCGAGTAAGTGGCGCCATCCGTAACGAAGAAACGATCCAGCCGCTCCTGGGAGACGCCGACCATCATCGAAGCCGGGTACCGGCCGCCGCGCGCCACCGAAAGCGCCGCCTCGTCGATGTCGGTGGCAAAGATCTGGACCCGCGGACCGTCGTTCCGACCGGCCATCTGCTCGCGAGCCAGGATGGCCAGCGAATAGGCCTCCTCGCCGGTGGCGCAGCCCGGCACCCAGATGCGCACGGTGTCGTCGGCGCCACGGCCTGCGAAGATGGCGGGGAAGACGCGCCTGGCCAAAGCCGAAAAGGCATTCACGTCCCGGAAGAAGCCGGTGACGCTGATGAGGAGGTCACGAAACAGCATCGCTGCCTCATCCTCATCCTGCTGTAGCAGGGCTATATATGTGGCGATGTGCTGGACCGCCCGGACCTGCATGCGGCGCTGTACGCGGCGGAAGAAAGTCTTGGCCTTGTAGCCGGCGAAATCGTGGCCGACCCGCATCCGCAGGATGGCGCTGATTTCGTCCTGACTGGCGGCGGTCTGGCTGGCGCTGTCCGTCCTTTGGTTGTCGTCGGCCAATAGGTCCAGCCCGTTCAGGTGCAGGCTCAGCTCCGCAAGGCGGACCGGGATCTGGGCGGAGGGCAGCACCAGGTCGATGACACCGCTCGCGACCGCACTGTTCGGCATACTGGGATAGCGTGGCACGGTGCCGTCGCTGCCTTGGGCAATGGTCAGCCCGCCATTTTCCTTGATGGCCTTGAGGCCGAGCGTGCCGTCGCTGCCGCTGCCGGACAGGACGACCCCGATGGCCATCTCGCCCTGGTCCTCGGCAAGGGATGCGAAGAACAGGTCGATCGGCTGGCGCTCGTGCTGTGCCTTAGGCTGTTGGCTTCGCAGCACAAGCTTGCCGCCTGAGAGGGTGATCAGGGCATCATTCGGCAGGACGTAGGCATGGCCCGGCTGGACCACCTCGCCATCCCTGGCCGGCACCACCGGCATGGCGGTGCATTCGCGCAAGATCGCGGGAAGCGCGCTCTCGTAGCTGGCACTGACATGCGTGACGACGATGAAGGCCATCGGCAAAGCAGGATTCGGCATGGCGCGGAACAGCACCTGCAGGGCTTCGACGCCGCCGGCCGAGGCGCCGATGCCCACGATCGAGAAGGCAGGTGTTTGTTCGGTCACGAGGCCAGCCAAAGGCAAGACCGCTGCCCTTTTGGCAGGATGACCATGCCGGGCATGTCCATGACCAAAACGCGGCTATCCCGGCTTGTCTCCTCGCCCGATTTCAGCAGGAGCCCCGCGCGGAGCCGCATATTATATTTATGTCGAAACGATTCATTTGGCACAGCCCGACGCTCCGTTCTTGCTCCCAGCTTGGCTCAGCCCTGGGAGTTTGGCGACGGTGCACCGATAGTCACGGCAGACCGCGGGATTCTACTTGTGTTAGTTTTGGATGGCCGGCCTGAAGATATGATCAGGCGCCATAAATCGGCTTACAACACAAATTGGGCCCGGAGTCCCTTGAGGTCAAAAATGAAAGAAGAACTGGCGCCCTTCATTGTCGCGATTGGCGCCTCTGGCGATGAGGGTTTGAACGATATCAAAGCCTTATTGGCTCTGCTTCCACATCCGATCAACGCCATCGTGATGGTCGTCCTGCATCGGCCGAGTGAGCGGATCAGCGCCCTGCGCGACGTGCTGGCCCACCGCACCTCCATTCCGGTGGTTGTGGCTGAGCAGGCGGAAACCTTGGAAAAAGGCATCTGCTACATCGGCGAACCCGATCAGCACCTCACACTCGGGTCACGCAGCAGCGTGGTCCTTGTCGACGGCAGCGACAACAGGCTTCGCAACCGAACCATCGACACGCTTTTCATATCTCTCGCCAAACATGCCGGGCGGCGGACGATCGGTGTGATCCTGTCAGGCTCGCTGGATGACGGGTCTCGGGGCCTCGCCGCGATCCACGAAGTCGGGGGCCTCACCATGGTGCTCGACCCGAAGCACAAGCCGCGCGGAATGCAGCAGAACGCCATCGACTATGACGGGCCAATCAGCGTCATCGGGACGGCCAAGCGTATTGGCGGCATCATCGGCCATCTGGTCTCCGAACCTGGCTTCGGCTTGCGCCATGCGAGGAAGAACGATTAATCGGGTCGCCGCGTGAGAAGCCGGGACGAGACCAGGCCCGCGCGCTCTTCACAATGTCGGTGTCGTTGGGACACCAGGCATGAAGGCCCGGCCCGGCCGCGCTGGATGAGCCCCTGCTGACGAAAATAAGCTGTGCCCGGCCTGCAACGCCGCCCCTGGGCCGCCGTTGGCTGCATCGTCGTCCGCACGGCGGATGCAGCGGTTCGCGCCGCGTCGAGGCCGGAGATGAAGAGAAGGCAACCGGGATGGCGGAACAGGTCCTGCGAATCGCGCTCGTCGCACACGACGCCAAAAAGGAGGCGCTGATCTCCTGGGCGCGTGCATGGCGCGAGGCGCTCTCGGGCCACCACCTCTGCGGCACCGGGACGTCGGCCGGGGAGGTCATGGAGGCCTGCCCTGAGTTGCGCGTGGAGGAACTGCTGAGTGGTCCAAAAGGCGGCGACCTCCAGGTCGGCGCCCGCATCGCCGCACGCGAGCTCGACGCGCTCGTGTTCTTCCCAGATCCGGAGTCGCCTCATCCGCACGAGGCGGATGTGCAGGCCCTGGTGCGCATCTCGCTGCTCGCCGACATTCCGCTTGCGCTCAACCGTGCATCCGCCGATCACCTGGCGGAAGCGATGTTCCTTGTCCGCGGCCAGGGATAAAGTCAGGTCGCGACGTTCAGGTCGAACGAACCACTGAGATTGATTCGTCCGACCTGATCCGCTGACTTGCATGGCTTGCTGCGTCTTCGGCAACAACGCGCCGCTTGCGCCGCTGTTGTCCCGCCGTCCGAAACTGGAGGACCGGCAGGCTGACTTCAGCGCTCCGAGCTTACCGAGCGAAGCTGCCGATTGCCACGCTTCCGGTCGGCCTGCTCGATCTCGACCTCGTCACGCCGGAGCGTCGCCTGCACCGTCTCAACGCGCTGCGTACGTTCGGTCCGCACCACAATCTCTTCCCGCAGACGCACGCGCTTCTCGACGGTCGGAACCTCCTCCGTCTCAACCACCTCGACCGTCAACTCGGTCAGGATTTCTCCCGTGACTTTGTCACTGACTGGCCTGCGGCGCTCCACGACGACCTTCTCGCTCTGCAGAGTGACCTGCCGCTCAACCGGGGTCTCGACGACGAAGCGGCGGATACGGGCCGTGCCACGGTTCTCCGTTCGCTTGCCAACCTCGAGGATCTCCTCACCGAGCGGGATCACCTCCTCCATCCCGGCAAGGCCCCGGGCTTCGGCAGCGTTACCGGTTGGCTGCCGGTTCTGCATTGCCCCAAGCCAAGGCCACATGAACATGTTCGTCATCGCCGCGGCTTGGGTCTGAGCACGTCGGCCTGCCTCGCCAGCAGGCGCTGCGGTGGCAAGACGAGTGGCCTCGCCAACGGCCTTGCTGGCTGCAGCAACAGGCCGCAGTGCCGCATCAACAACCCGGCGTGCGTCAGTGCGAGCACGCTGTTCAGCAGCAGCCTGCTCCCGCTCGGCCGTCGCAACCTCCTGCGCCCGCAGTTCCGCCTGCCGGGCAAGGAACTCGGCCTGCTCGCGCTCCCCACGGGCCTTGGCGCGCCGCTCTTCCGCTTCGTCCTGCTTTGCCTGTTCTGCCTCGGCAAGACCCGCTTCCATTTTTTCTGTGACAGCCTGCACCTGCTCCTCGCTCAGCGCCCGCTGCACAGCCGGAAGCAATTCCTTCTTCTCGTCGCGGGCGTGCTGACGGAACGTCTTCTGCAGATCAGCAAGCCGTTCAGCAAAAGCCGGGTCGTTCTTCGGCATGGCGTCCAGCTCGGAAAGCTTCGCGCGCAACTCCTTGTTGTCCCGGATTGCGTCAGCGACCAATTCCTTGGTTTCCGAGTTCTTCCTGAGGATCGGGAAGAGGTGCTGCTCCTCGAGGCCTGCGTGGAGCTCGAGCTCGGCCTTGAGGTCGGAAAAGAGCTTCTCCCTGGTCTTCACCGCACCATCCGAGGTTTCGGAGAGCTTGGCGAACAACTCGGTGGCTTTGGCTGGGCCAGCCTGCATGAGGGTTCTGAGCGTCATCGTATGTCCTAACTTTGAAATGATTGAGGCGTGTGATGTTGAATTCTGCTGCGACCTGCACGGTTCCTTAACTACCGGCATGCGTAACAGCACTGTTCGAGTGGATATTTTTTGCTGCACCGCAGCACGCCAACATCTGGACGAGCATAAGGTTGCATCGCTGCGACCGCGCCGTAGAATTTTAGACGTACTGCCGGAAGGCGCGGACGATGTGGTGACACTCAGACCGACATGCCGGCAGCCCGGCGAGCAGCGGCATGGCGCGGGGCTGTTCATGCGCCTCACTGGGCGCACTGTCGAAGCCGGCCGCGCGGCGCTTGCCGTCGGCAACTACCTGGGGCTCGAAGCCATGGCTGCCACCAGAGGGGACAAGCGCGTCACCCAAGCCCGTTGCGCAGCTGCGGCGGCTTTACCGCCGCAGCTGCCGCCTGCTGGGCCGCGGATCGATCACGGTGTCAGTTCAGCCCCAGGGAACGCTTCCATCGCGCTATCCGGCTTCGGTGGCACGACGAAGCTCATGTCGCGGGTAGGGTAAATCCGCCACTGGCCTCGTAGGTATCTGAAATGAAACCCCCGCTGGCGGATGGGGTGTCCGCCTCACTCGCGTCCTGCGGTATCCAGTCCCGTCCCAATCTCCACGGGCCCCATAGGGCATTTGCCTTCTGCGCGCTTCGTTCCGTCCCCGCGTGTTTCCGGTTGCGTCCCGCCAGTCCACAAGATATTTGTGGACGTGGTTGTGGACTGGAGGCGGAGCGGTGGCGAAGGCAGCGGGCAAGCTCAACGGCAAGCTGACAGCGATTGAGTGCAAGGCGCTGGTGGCGACCGGGAAGCCTGGCGCCCATGCCGATGGCGGCAACCTCTACCTGCGGATCGCGGGAGCGGCGGCGGGCAAGTGGACGCTGCGCTACATGCTGGCGGGCAAGGCCCGTGAGATGGGGCTGGGCGCCTATGACGCGGACGCCAAGCGCGGCCTGACGCTGGGGCAGGCCCGCGAGGCTGCCGCCGACGCTCAACGGATGCTGCGCGACGGTGTGGACCCGCTTGACCATCGCAAGGCTGCTGCCGAGGCGGAGGCCGCGCGGGCTGCCGCTGCCGTCGCCAAGGCGCACACCTTCCGCACCGTGGCCGAGTTGTACATCGCCGCCCACGAGGCCGGCTGGCGCAATCCGAAGCATCGGGCGCAGTGGCCGAGCACCCTTGGCGCCTACGCCTACCCGAAGATCGGAAAGAAGGCGGTGGGGGAGGTCACCACCGATGATGTGCTTGGGTGCCTCAACCCGATCTGGAACGCCAAGCCGGAGACCGCAACGCGGCTGCGCGGCCGGATAGAAGCGGTGCTGGACTATGCCGCCGCCCGCGGCTGGCGCACGGGGGAGAACCCGGCGCGGTGGCGCGGGCACCTGTCCAACCTGCTGCCCCGCCGGTCAAAGGTGGCGCGGGTTGAGCACCATGCCGCCTTGCCTTGGCAGGACATGGCGCCGTTCATGGCGCGGGTGCGGGCGCAGCCGGGCACCGCCGCTAAGGCGCTGCTGTTCTGCATCCTGACGGCAACCCGCACCACGGAAACGCTTGGCGCCCGCTGGTCGGAAGTGGACATGGGCGCTTCCGTGTGGGTGGTGCCCGGCGATCGCATGAAGGCGGGCCGCGAGCACCGCGTGCCGTTGTCTGCGGATGCGCTGGCCGTGCTGCGGAGCATGGAGGCGGAGCGGAGCGCGGAAGGTGAGGACTTTGTCTTCCCAGGTGCCCGTCCGAACCGGCCGCTGTCCTCCATGTCCATGCTCATGCTGCTGCGCCGGATGAAGCGCGGGGATCTGACGGTGCATGGCTTCCGGTCTGCCTTCCGCGACTGGTGTGAAGAAGCCACCAGCACGCCGCACGCGGTGGCGGAGGCCGCGCTGGCACACACCATTGGGGACAAGGTGGAAGCCGCCTACAGGCGCGGAGACCTGTTCCAAAAGCGGGCAAAGCTGATGGCGGAGTGGGCCGCCTTCTGCGCGAGGGCGCCGGGCGAGGCAGTCACATCGCTGATGTCGGAGGCTGCCAATAGCTGACCGGCCGCCCCATTACTGCGCGGAGACCACACACTCGCCGTGTTACCCGATCACGCCGCGATAATTGCAACGGACAGATGTAGCGAAAAGCGAAAATTCACACACATGTGATCTTGCGCAGGGTGTGCTTTCGTCAAACAGAGCAAGCGCAGGGCTGGGACGATCTGCAACGGTTCGCTCCACCGCGACACGCCCAATCACCGGCGGGCCGTACCAAAGAGAGACCCGCTCATGGCAAGCAACTCGCGCCACAGCTCGGCCGGCTCCTACGGCGACGTTCCTCAACTCGATCGAGCATCGGCATCCTCTGAACGAACCCCAGCTGCAATTGACGCAGTGCGCCGGGCTGGGGCCGACGGTAGCAACCCGGCGGAGGTAGAAGCCGCTGTCCGAGACCTGATCTTTGCTTGGCACTTAGATTGGGCACGCCGCATGCTCCGCAAAATCGGCGTGCTGCTCGCGGCATGCTGCGCCGTGGGTGCCGCGCCTGCTTCTGCCGCCGAGAGGCTCGTTCTCAACGATACGGATGGCCCAGTTGGCCTTCTCTCGACGCCACGGCGTTCGGAGCCCGTGCCAGCGGTAATCCTCGTACATGATAGCCTTGGGACGGATCGGCGCGCGGATCTGACGGTCCGGCAGCTTCGCGATGCGGGAGTAGCCACTCTCGAGGTCGAACTGTATGCCGTGTCCGCGGATGGCGCAGGCAGCACCGCGGCGTTCGATGTGCGGGCCGAGGCGGAGGTATTGGACCGCGCCCGACGGGCTCTCGCCGCACAGCCGGGCATTGACTCCACGCGCGTTGCCGCGCTGGGGTTCGGCAGAGGCGCGCATGCCCTGGCAGAGACGCAGGAGGGAAAGCAGCAGGACTGGTCGGCGCGCGTCTACCTCTATCCGGACTGCGCTGCGCTCGGCAGCGCGCTGGTGGCGGGCACGAGCACGTCCCGCGCGCCCTTGCTTCTGCTTCATGGCGATGTCGGCGCAGGCGATCCGCCGTGCGACTGCGTCAATGTCGCTAATCGCCTTGAGGAAGCGGGGGTGTCGGTCCGCATCATCCACTATCGAGGCGCGGCGCATGGATGGGACTTGCCGCCGATTGGCGAGCACTTGGTGTCGTTCCAGCCGGCGCCCGTTGGCCGTGGCACGCTCCGCACGGTTGCGTGGCCGGAACTGGCAGAGATGTCGGCCACTCAGACGGCGGGCTTCCTCGCCGCCGCCATGAATGGGCGACTGCGCCCTCATATCCACGCAGAACCGAACCTTAGGACTCCGCCCGGCTCACAGAGGACTTCCGGAAATTGTCAGTTGCACCCGGACCACTCCGCCACGCTGCGGGGAGTACGCGCGTGGTGACCTAGGCGCTGCGGACCAAGCTGCCGGCCTGACGCCACGTGCCCAAATTAGCGGCTCGCCTGCGGCTTATGCGCCAGCAGTCATCGTTGCGCTCTCGCAGCAGGGCGGTGGTGGCCGGCGCCTTTCTTGTCACGATGGTCGGCTTCGGCGCGATCTACTCGTATGCCGCCTTTGCAGAAGAGATCGCCTCCACCTTTGGTTCGTCTCGCGCCTCTGTCTCATTTGTCTATGCTCTAAGCGGTGGCACTTGCTTTTTTGTTAGCGCGGTGGCCGGGCGGTTAGCAGACCGCATCGGCGCCCGCGCTCTCGCCACGATGGGAATGCTGCTGGTCGGACTCGGCTTCCTGGTAGCTTCGGGGGCCTCCAGCATTACTCAGGTGTATGTCGGGTACGGCGTGCTGATCGGCGTTGGCTGCGGCTTCGCCTATGTCCCCGCGATCACTGCCGTACAGCGCTGGTTCGATACCCATCGTGGCCTTGCCTCGGGCATCGCGGTTAGCGGGATCGGCATCGGCACGGCGCTGGTGCCGTCAGCAGCCGACGCATTCTCGCATTTCGGCGATTGGCGCACCGCCTTCATCGCCTGCGGCCTGCTCGCAGCGCTGATCGGCGTATCAGGGGCTCTGCTGCTGGCTCCGTCTCCGGTGCAGCCTGCGTCAGAAATGCCGGCAAGTTTGGATCCGTTGCCTGAAACCGTGCCGACCCGCGACTTCGCGCTGACCTATGCCGGCACGCTACTGGTTTCCATGCCAGCAGTACTGCCACATGCGATGCTGGTCGGCACTGCGCGCGACATGGGTTTCGATCGGCACGCCGCTGTCGCGCTGCTCGGGCTGGTCGGCCTCGGCACCATCCTTGGCCGCTTTGTGCTAGCGGCACTAGCAGATGTGGTCGGTCGGCGCGGTGTGTTCCTACTGTGCTGCGGCGGGATGTCCTCCTCAATGCTGCTGTGGGCCATCGCCGAGGACGAATCGACGCTGCAGATCTTCGCCCTTATGTTTGGGGCGCTGCAAGGCGGCTTTGTCGCGCTGTTGCCCGCCTTCGTCGCCGACAGCTTTGGCACACGCAGGCTTGGCGGCGTGCTTGGCATGCTCTACACCGCTCGCGGCATTGCGTTGCTTTCAGCACCTCCGTTGCTAACTATTGGCGTCGCAATACTCCCCGGCCATACAGTCCCGCTCGCCATAACGACCGTCGTGGGCACAGCCGGCACCATTCTTTTCGCCGCGGTCAGGCGCGGACGAATTCGTCAGTGCTGAACGCAAACATTCCATACCGCCACTCCGTCGCCAGCGACCTACCTCCCTGCTGCCGCAGCCTCACCGAGAGTGCGTGTAAGGCAACGATTTCGGTGTGAGATAGGTCGCCATCGCCTCGATCATCGGGAGCTGCAAGCTGTCCACCGAAGCCCTGGCTATGCTGCACGCGATGGAGGCGACCCGCCCGAACGAAGGTGACGGCTACATCTTCCGGCGCTGTGGCGGGAAGCCGCTTTTATCCATGGCCATGCTCATGCTGTTGCGGCGCATGAAGCGGGATGACCTGACCGTGCACGGCTTCCGTTCAGCCTTCCGAGATTGGTGCGAGGAAGCCACCAGCACGCCCCACGCGGTTGCGGAGGCGGCGCTGGCACCACCAATCGGGGACAAGGTGGAAGCTGCCTACAGGCGCGGCGACCTATTCCAGAAGCGAGTAAAGCTGATGGCGGAGTGGGCCGCCTTTTGCGCCAAGGCACCAGCTGAGATCGTCGCACCGATGCTGAGCCGCTTGGCGGCAGCCAGTGGTTGACTAGCTGAAGCACCATGACGGAGCTCGAGGTGCGGAAGATGACGAAGGAGGGCTACGCGAAGAACGACCAAAAGTTGCAGCAGAAGGCGCGGAGCGCGCTGGAGACGTTGCAGCGGCTGGGGAATTTGCAGGATCGAGAACGCGC
>NZ_JBHMFT010000017.1:0-126256 GCF_051433195.1 Falsiroseomonas sp. E2-1-a20
GCGCGCGGTCTTCTGGATGTTCCAGGCGATGATGATGCCCGGCATCGCCAGCACGTTGCTGATGCGCGGCGTCACCGCGCTCGGCAGGTACCACTGGCCGTAGGGAACATAGGGCACCAGGCGGTAGGCACTGGCGTGCAGCTCGTCCAGGATGCGCTTCCGCTCGGCGGCGTCGGCGGCATAGGGGAAGGCGTCGATCAGCGCCTGGTGCGCCGGGTCGCAGGGCCAGCCCGGCCAGGCCCGCTCGCAGCTCGCCTGCATCGGCACGTTGCCCACCGGGTCGGACGCGCCGAGGCCGTTCCAGAAGGTGAGCCCGATATGCCAGCCGCCTTCGCTCGGCGGGCGACGGTTGGCGCGGCGGCCGGCCATGGAGGCGAAGTCGGTGGCCTGCACATCCGTGCGGAAGCCGACGGATTGCATCTGCTGCGCCAGCACCAGCGTCGCGGCGTGCACGAAGGGATTGTCGGTCGGGTCCATGATGACGATCGGGCTGCCGTCATAGCCCGACTCCCGCAGCAACTGCCGCGCCCTCTCGCGCGCCGCGGGCGTGCCGAGGCCTTCGGGCACGCCGGCATTGGTTTCCTGCGGCGAGCCGCAGATGAAGAAGGCGTGGCACACCTGGTACAGCGACGGGTCCGGGAACATCGCCTGGAGGAACTCCTCCTGGTTCACCAGCAGCATCAGCGCTTCGCGTGCGCGGGCATCGTTGAAGGGCGGGTGGATGTGGTTCATGCGGATCATGCCCGGCGCGCCGAGCGTGTTGGTGCGGATGATCTGCACGCCGCGCCGCCGCAGCATCGGCAGGAAGTCCACGCCGGGGCTCTCGACATAGTCGATCTCGCCCTGGATCAGCGCCAGCGCCGAGGTCTGCGCATTGGCGATGTTCAGCCATTCCACGCGGTCCACATGCGCCACCTTGCCGCCGGCGGTGCCGGAAGCCGGCTCGCTGCGCGGCACGTAGTCCGGGTTGCGGCGATAGACCACCGTGCTGCCCGGCACCCATTCCTCGCGCACGAAGATGAAGGGGCCGCTGCCGATGGTATCCCGGATGGCCGTGAAGGGGTCGGTCGCGGCAATGCGCGCCGGCATGATGGCAGGCATGTTGCCGGCGGGCTTCGACAGCGCGTCGAGCATCAGGCCGTAGGGCCGGTTCAGCGTCCAGACCACGGTGCGGCCATCGGCCTGCGCTTCCATCCCCGTGGTGATGGCCATGATCTGCCGGCCATGCGGGTCGCGCGCGCCCCAGCGACGCAGGGAAGCGACCACGTCGGTCGCCGTCACCGGCGCGCCATCGTGGAACTTCAGACCCTCGCGCAGGGTGAAACGCCAGACCAGCGCATCGGCGGACACGCTGTACTCCGACACCATCTGCGGCTGCGGGCGCTGCTGCGCGTCGCGGCCGAACAGCTGATCGTAGATCATGTGCGCGTGCGACTGCACCACGCCGGCGGTGGTGTTGATCGGGTCCAGCGTCTGCAGGTCCGCATTCGGCACCATGCGCAGCACGCGCTCGGGCGGAACCGTCTGGGCCTGGAGTGGCGCTGCGGCCACCCAGGCGCCGAGGGCTGCGCCCACGGCTAGCGCGGCAAGGCGAGTGAGCATGGCAGGCGACCCCCGGATGACATTACGTTCCGGTATTATGGACCGTATGCTCCAGATCGGGCAAGATGCGGCGTCAGCCGCAACGCCGCGTTGGCGAGCGTGAAAGGTCCGCCCCTCGATGCCCCGTCCGCGCGCCTTCGATGAGGATCGGGTGCTGGAGGCGGCGATGCACCGCTTCTGGCAGCACGGCTATGCCGCGACCTCCGTGCGCGACCTCGGGCAGGTCATGGGGATCGGCCAGGCGAGCTTCTACAACGCCTTCGGCGACAAGCGCCGGCTGTTCGCCCGCTGCCTGGATCGCTACCTCGACATGGGGATGCGCGCGCGCATCGCGCGGCTGGAGGCGGAGCTTGCGCCGCGGCAGGCGATCGAGACGATGCTCCAGGAGATCGTCGCCCGGTCGCTGCGCGACAGGCTGGGCTGCCTGCTGGTGAACTCGGCGCTCGAACTGGCGCCGCATGACCGGGAGGTCGGCCAGGTGGTGGCGGCGCGGCTCGCGGAGCTGGAGGGATTCTTCGGCCGCGCCATCCGGGGTGGGCAGCGCGACGGCAGCGTCAGCGCCGCGCGGGATCCGGACGACCTCGCGCGGCTGCTGGTGGCCCTGGTGATGGGCCTTCGCGTCCTGTCCCGCGGCCGTGCGGACCGCGCCCTGCTGGAGGGCGCCGCCCGTCAGGGCCTGGTCCTGCTGGACTAGGCCTCAGACCCGGCCGGAGCCGGTTCCCGTGCCGGTCGCATTCGGCGTGGTGGTGGAACCCGAATGCGTCGCGGTGGGGCTGACATACGGCGTGGCCAACGAGCCGCTGCCGGTGGCGCCACCGGGGGTGGAACTGCCGGGCGGGGTGCCGCCGGCGGTCGACGGGGCGGAGGTGCCCGGCGTGGCGGACTGATCCTTCGCGGCCTCCTCCGCCTTGCCCATCGCGCCATGCGCCTGGCCGGCAATGTCCTTCGCCGTCTCGCGCACCGCCTCACGCACCTGCGGCACCAGGCCCGCGGCGGCACCGCTGACCGCCTCGCGCGCCCGGTCGGCCTGTTCGCCGACCTTCTCGCGGGCCTGCTCGTAGCCCTGCTGGGCCATCTCCTGCGCCCGCTCGGCCAGGTCGTCCCGGGTCTCGCCCATCAGCCGGTCCTCGGTCTCCGTGCCCGGCAGAAGCGCGCCGATCGCGGCACCGAGGGCGAGGCCGACGGCGCCGATCACCAGCGGCTGTTCCTGCATCACGCGCGACGCACCATGCTGCACGTCGTCGGCATAGTGGCCGAAGCGGTCGCGCGCATCCTCCGCGTAATGGCCGAGCCGCTCACGCGACTCACCCACATAGTTGCCAAAGCGGTCGCGCGATCCGCCGGCGAAACGCGAGGCGCGGTCGCCCGCATGCCGCGCACCACCGCGCACCGAACCGGCCGCGGACCCGACCGCGCCGGTGACGCTGCGATAGGCGGCGCTGGCGGCGTCCGCCGCGCTGCTCGCGGCGCTGGCCACGCTGTCGCGCACCGCGCCCGCCGCATCGCCCACCGCTTCGCCGGCCCGGCCGGCGGCGTCGGAGACGCTGCCGGCCGCACCGGACACCGCGCCCTTCACCGACCCGCCGACACCGCTGGCCCGCTCGCCGATGCCGCGCGACGGCGCCTCGTAGACACCAACGCGGCGGCCGGAATAGGTGCTGCCGTAGCTGTCCGCGTAGTCGTCCTCATGATCATAGGCGCGGGCGACGCCGCGGCGTCCGCCGGTCTGGTTGCCGGACATCATCAGCCAGCCGATCCCGGCGCCGATCAGCAGCAGCGGCAGCGGGTTGTCGCGCACGGAGGCGCCGAGGTTGCGGGTGAACTCCGCGCCGCCCGAGCTCCGCGCATAGTCGATCGCCTGCTCGAACAACTGGCCAGGCGAGGCCTTGTCGCGCAGCTGTTCCAGCGTTTCCGTCAGGTTCGCCCGCGTCGCCTCGACCTCGTTCTCGATCTGCGCACTGGTGCGGTTGCCGGGATCCGTTGCACTGCTCATCGCACCTGCTCCTTTGCGACCTGGGCGTCCCGCGACAGCTGTTCGGCCGTGCGGTTCGGGACGAGGTTGGCTGTGTTGAGGCGGTTCAGGCCGCTGCGGATCAGCAGGTAGCCGACCAGCGCGGCGAATACCGCGACGATGAGCTGCGACCAGCCCACCGGGATATCGAAGTAGACCAGCAGCGAGACCAGCGCGAACAGCATCAGGATCAGGGTGCCGAGCAGCATGGCGGCACCCGCCGCGATCGGCGTGATGGCGCCGGCCGCGTGGCCGACCTTCTCGCCCATCTCGGCCCGCGCCAGCTGGATCTCCTGGCGGAACAGCGTGGACATCTGCCCGATGACGCTGCTGAACAGCTCCGGCAGCGAACGGTCATTCGCCGGACGATCCGCGACGTAGCGGTCCGTGGGGCGGTCCGTGGGCTGCGTCGGTTGATAGTTCTCGGATGGCATGCCCGTATCTCCTCAGCCAGCCCGTTCCGGGAAATCGGTGTCGCGCGCCTTGCCACCCGGCCAGGCGGCCGCGCCACCCAGCGATGCGGCGGCGAGCGTCGCCGGGCGTGCCGGCGCGGAGGCGTCACCGGTGTGCCCACCGGCATGCGCATCATTGGCACCCGGTGTCGCCGGTGGCACCCAGCCTGGCGCGCCGCCCGCGCCGACCGGGCGCTGGCTCACGGCGCCCGCGCGATGATCGTTGTCGTGCTCGACTCGCCGGCCCGTGTAGTCCGAGTAGCCGCCGGCGTATTCACCCGCGTCGCTGCCGGTCCGGCGCCGCGAGGCGTCGGCGGAGCTTTTTGCGAAGCGCACCAGCGCGAAGCCGGCCAGCACCGCCGCGCCAAAGAAGGCGACCGGCTGGCGGCGCGCGATGTCCTCGACGCGGCCGAGCAGCTCGCCCGGCGTGCTTTCGCGCAGCGTGCGGCCGATGCCCTCCATCGCGTTTGCCGCCTCATGCACGTAGTGGGCGACCTGCGGCGATGTCTCGCCGAGCTTGTCGGCGGCGCCATGGACGGACCGCGCGACGCTGTCCACATGCTCCGCACCGGCCTGCTGCTGCGCCTCGGCGAAGCCCTCGGCACGCTCGCGCGCGGCGCGCATCACCTCGGCGCCTTCCTTCTTGATGTCGCTCGCGGCGCCCGCGGCTTCCTCACGGATCGTGCCGGCGGCGGCGCGCGCCTCATCGGCCGTGCGCCGCATCGCGTCGTCGGACTGGCTACCCATGCTGGTGCCGCCCATGTGGCCCGGCGTGTTGCCTGCCGGCGTCGGGCCGGTGTGTCCCGGCATTCGCGTGTCGCTCATTTGCCCACCTCGGCTGCTGTTGCTGTAATTGCCTCAGACCGCCCGACTTCGATAAAGCCGCGCCTTCGCCTGTGATCATTCCAACAGCGCACACCCGCAAAGGTTCTTTGCGCATCCGGAGCTTCCCCGCGTTTCGTGGTGCGGCATGGCGATCTTGCGCCGGCGGAAAGGCCTGCCGCACACGGGCGCGCGCCTGCGTTCTGTCGAATGTCCCGCGCAACGTGGCGGGTCGCGCAGGAGAGTCGCATCATGTCGGACAGCAAGGCCGCTACCATCAAGGACGAATCGATCTCGATCGCGGTGACGCCGATGCGCCGGACCGCGGAGGGCGTCTGGGAAACCTCCGAACGCCAGGGCGCGCAGTTCTTCCTGGTGGAGCTGGTGCAGGATGACGGGGAGGAGGCGGAGGTGGTGGTGGAATGCCGCGACGAGCGCACCGCCGCGCTCGCCGCGCGGGTGGTGGCGGCCAGCCTGGCGGCGCTGGGGCTGGCGGAAGCGGCGGAGGACGGCGCCGTGGTGACCGCCTTCGACGACGACACCGCCGCCATCCTGGCCGACAACCCGACGCCCGAGGTGGCAGCCCCGGCCGGTGCCTGGACCGAGGGTCCGGACGAAGACGCCTCGCCGCTGCAATAGGCAGGTTGGGCGTCCCGCCCGGTCAGGCTTTCGCGTGCGAGACGATGGATGAATTGCTAGACCGGTCACGTTGCAGACAGCACCGAAGATGGCCGACGGCGAGACGTTTGAGCCCGAACTCCAGGCGCTCATCCGCTAGATCCAGGAGCATCGCGGGGCCGATTTCCGCGGCTGCACCTGCGGCAGGCCGAAGCCGGCAAGTACCGCCGCTCTGCCGATGGCGTACTGCGCAGCATGGATGCCGGCATCCTCGTCCTCGATGCGTCCCTGCTGGTGAAGTCCTGGAACCGCTGGAACGAAGGCGTGTGGGGCCTGCGGCCGGAGGAGGTGCAGGGCCTGGACGTGTTCGGCCTCGACATCGGCCTGCCGCTGGAGCGCCTGCGCGCCGAAATGCTGCGCGTGCTGGGCCGCGATACGGAACATGTCGAACAGGTGGTGACGGCAGTCGACCGCCGCGGCCGCAGCCTGACCTGCCGCGTCCGCATCTCACCGCTGCGCTACGGAAGCCAGGCCTCCCAGGGGGTGGTGCTGATAATCGAGGATGTGGCGGAGGCGCGGCAGGACCAGGACCATGCGCGCTACCACGGCGGCGAGCACAAGCTGGGCCATTCCATCGCGCAGTTGGGGCGTATCGCCCTGCCGGACCTGCTGGTCGACGTCGCCCCGCAGGCCTTCCGCGCCATGCTGGCCCCGGTGCTGGAGGGAACCCGGCCTTAGTTGGTGATCGAGGCGCTGATGCGCCGCCCGGACGGGGAGGACCGGCCGGTTGAGCTGTGCCTGCAGCACTTCCCGAAGGAGGATCCGCCGATCCTGATCGCCATGTTGCACGACATCGCGGAGCGGCAGAAGCTGGCCTGCGCAGCCTGCGGCCTCACTTCGGCGGGTCCATGCCATCCGGCACGGCCTCCGCCTCGCCGCTGCGCAGGATGCCGATGGCGCCGGAGATCAGGCTCGCGGCACGCTCCGCCTCCTCCGCCGCCATCCGCCAGCGGCGGGAGGCGTGGCGCATGCCGCGCTCGTCGGCCTGCTGCTGCATCCGCAGGAACAATTGCTGGCGGTCGTGATGCGTGCGGATCGCCACCGAAAGCGCCTCCTCCAACGCCTCCTGCTGCGTCAGGGCGAGGGATTCCGGGCCGTAGGCGTGGCCGATCCGGCAGCGGAAGCGCGGCAGCTTCTCATCCGCGATCTCGTTCAGAACGCCACCGCAGGCCGGGCAGCCCATCCGGCTCGGCTGGCCGATCGCACCACTGCTGGGCGGCATGGCGGCGAACTCCTGTTGCGAGATGCGGGCCTCGGCCAGCAGGCGTGGGGAGACGGGGGACGATGCGGCAGCGGCGGTGCGCGACAGGCGGGACAACAGGCCTGGCAGTTCGGCGGCAGGCAGGCAGTAATCCGGGCTGTCGCCCAGCAGCGCGTTGCGCGGCATGTCCGGCCAGGCGGCATCCGCCGGGTCCTGCACCACGCTGATCCCGCCGCGCGCCTTCACCGCCACCAGCCCCGCCGTGCCGTCATCCAGCATGCCGCTGAGCACCACGCCGATCACGCGCGGCCCGCGCGCCACGGCGGCGGACCGGAACAGCGGGTCGATCGCCGGGCGCGTGCGGTTCTCCTGCGGCCCGCGGCGCAGGTTGATGTGCTCGCCATCGGGCGCAACCAGCAGATGCAGGTCTGGCGGCGCCACCACGATGGTGCCGCGGCGGATCGGCGCGCCATCGACGGCCGGCAGCACCGGCAACCTTCCGGCACGGGCCAGGATCTCCGGCATGGCGCTGCGCGAGGTGGGGGCGATGTGCTGCACCACGAGGACCGCCGCCGGCAAATCCGCCGGCAGCCCGCGACAGACGCCGACCAGCGTATCGACACCGCCGGCTGAAGCTCCGAGAACGATCGTGTCGTGCAGGTCCAGCGCCTTTGCCCCAAAATGCGGCCTGCCAATGAGCCAGACTAAACTTCGCTGCCGAGCCGCCGCTTCTTCCTATTCCCTTTGCCGGGGATGTAACGCTAAATCATTCAAAAAGTCGCGCAAGTGAAGGACGGCCGGATGACGGACGCGACAGGGACGGGCAATTCCATGCCGCAGCGGGAGGACGAGCAGGAACAGCTGCGCGTCGCGCTGGAGGATGCGCGCGAGGAGGCGGCGGACCTGGCCGCCGAGCGGCTGCGCCTACAGGCCGAACTCGCGGCGCGCACCGACCGGCTTCGCGAGGTCGAGGCCCAGCTGGCGCGGCGGGAAGCCGCGGCGGCGGCGGCGCCGCATCGCCTGCGCCCCTACAAGCTTGAAGTCGATCGAGTCGCAGCGGCCGGGTCGGCCGCCCTCGGTTTGGAGATGGCGACTGCTGAGGATCTGCGCGTCGCGCTGGAAGAACTGCGCGTGATCGCGGAGGAGCTGGAGCAGGCGAATGCCGCCCTGGCGGATGCCAACAGCCAGCTCGAACAGCGCGTCGCCGCGCGGACCACGGACCTGGAGGCCGCGAACACACGGTTGCGTGAAAGCGAGGAGCGTCTGCGCCTGGCGCAAAGCCATGCCGGCGCCGG
Source organism: Falsiroseomonas sp. E2-1-a20 (assembly GCF_051433195.1). NCBI lineage: Bacteria > Pseudomonadati > Pseudomonadota > Alphaproteobacteria > Acetobacterales > Roseomonadaceae > Falsiroseomonas > Falsiroseomonas sp. E2-1-a20. Next base: position 8,062 of record NZ_JBHMFT010000017.1, read on the forward strand.
CACCTGGGACTGGGACATCAGGAACGACCGGGTGGAGTGGTCGGAGGAGTATTTCGACCTCTATGGCCTGGACCCAAGCACCACCCATCCGTCCTATGCCACATGGGCCGCCTCCATCCTGCCGGAGGATCGCGTGGGGGCGGAAGCGGCGCTGAGTGCCTGCATCAAGCAGAAGGCGCCCGATTTCCATACCGAGTACTGCATCATGCACCCCCGCCGCGGCCTGCGCTGGCTGTCCGGGCGCGGTCGCATGGTGTTCGACGAGGCCGGGGAGCCGGTGCGCCTGATCGGCCTGAACATGGACATCACGGACCGCAAGACCGCCGAGATGAAGCTGGAGGACGCCAATCGCGGCCTGCGGCGCGAAGTGGAGCAGGAAGTGCGGGCGCGCGAGGCCGCCCAGGCGCGCCTGTTCCAGACCCTGAAGCTGGAGGCACTGGGCCAGCTGACCGGCGGCGTGGCGCACGACTTCAACAATCTTTTGTCCGTCATCACCAGCGGCGTCGCCCTGCTGCGCACCACCAACGACCCGGCGCGACGCGACAGGCTGGTGGATGCCATGGGCCAGGCCGCCAAGCGCGGCGCGGAGCTGACCCGCCGGCTGCTGACCTTCGCCCGGCGCCAGGCGCTGAACGCGGAGCCGCTCGACCTCGGCGGCTGGCTGGTCGACATGCGCGACCTGCTGGCGCGGACGCTGCGCGGCGACATCACCATCGAGATCGAGGCCGGCCCGGACCTTTGGCCGGTGATGGCGGATTCCGGGGAGTTGGAGCTGGCGCTGCTGAACCTCGCGGTGAATGCGCGGGATGCGATGCCGCGCGGCGGCAGCCTGCGCCTGGCCGCGACCAATGCCACGCTGCGCCGGGCCACCGACCCGGACCAGCTGGAGGGCGAATTCCTGTCGCTGTCCGTGACCGACAGCGGCACCGGCATGCCCCCCGAAGTGCTGGCACGCGCCTTCGAGCCCTTCTTCACGACGAAGGAGGCCGGCCGCGGCACCGGGCTGGGCCTGGCGCAGGTCTACGGCTTCGTGCGCCAATCCGGCGGCGCCGCGCGCATCTCCAGCGCGGCGGCTGGTGGCACGACCGTGACCCTGCTGCTGCCCCGCGCCCGGCATGCCGTCGCCGAGCGGCCCGCCGAGCGGTCGGAGCCGCAGCCCAAGGCAGCGCCGCTGCACGTGCTGCTGGTCGAGGATGACGAGGATGTCGCGGCGCTGACCGAGGACATGCTGCGCCACCTCGGCCACCAGGTTGTGCGCGTCGCCTCCGCCGCGCTGGCGATCGCCGCCATCAACCAGGGCCCGGCGCCAGACCTCGTGCTGACCGACGTGGTGATGCCGGGGGGGCAGGACGGGCTGGACCTGGCGCGACGGCTGGGGGCGGAGCGGCCGGACCTGCCGATCCTGCTGTGCAGCGGCTTCAGCGGCGCGCCGCTGCGGGTGGCCGCGGCCGGGCTGCCGCTGCTGCGCAAGCCGTTCGGACTGGAGGAATTGCGGCGCGCCCTGCTGCGCGCCGCGGAGGCCAAGCGAGCGGCCTGAGCGGCTACGCCTCCGCCTTCGGTGGAGGGCCACCCGAAGCCGGCGTCTCCGGCCAGGTCCGCATGTCGGCCGGCGTCTCGAAATCCTGCGCCGCGCCGCGGGCTCGGGCGAGGCCCTGCGGGAAGCCGCTGCGGTCGCCGCGGTGCCGGCGCAGCGGCGCGTGGCTGCGCGGCATCGCGCGCTCGCGGCTGTGCCGGGCCTCCAGCGCCTGCATCGCGACGAAGTCCAGCAGCGCGATGCCGCCGACCATGGCCAGGGCCAGCGCCACATTGTCCCGCTTCAGGCCGGCGCCCCGCATCGCCGCCAGCAGCACCGTGGCATCCACCGCATCGCCGGCCAGCCGCGCCCGCATGCCGAGGCCGCGGTCGACGGACAGCGACAGCACGCCACTCGCCACCTCCCGCGCGCCCATGGCCCGCATCAGGTTCTCCTGTCCCCGCATGCCGAGCGCCCGGGTCAGGCGCCGCGGCGCCAGCATCTGGGTGAGCCCGAGGCCGATGCTGAACCAGCCCAGCGCCCGCGCCAGCCGGTCTGCATTGCCGAGCGAGCCGGGGCCGCTGCGCAGGATGCGCGGGTCGCCGCGGGACCGAGTGACGTTGGCGAGGGGGTTCATGGCTTCAGCACCACCTTGATGCAGCCGTCCTGCTTGTTGCGGAACACATTGTACATCTCCGGCCCCTCCTCCAGCCCCACGGTGTGGGTGATGACGAAGGAGGGATCGATCTGGCCTTCCTCGATGCGGCGCAGCAGGTCGTCGGTCCAGCGCCGCACATGGGTCTGGCCCATGCGGAAGCTCAGGCCCTTGTTCATGGCGATGCCCATCGGGAACTTGTCGATCAGGCCGCTATAGACGCCCGGCACGGACAGGGTGGCGCAGGGGCGCGCGACGTAGATCATCTCCCGCAGCACATGCGGGCGGTCGTTCTCCATCATCACCACCTGCTTGGCGCGGTCGTACAGCGTGTCCGGCTGCGCCAGGCCGACATGGCTTTCCATGCCGACGGCATCGATGCACTTCTCCGGCCCCTTGCCGCCGGTCAGGTCGTTCAGGCGCTCGATGACGCTTTCGGTCTCGAAGTTGATGGTGATGGCACCGCCAGCGGCGGCCATGCCGAGGCGTTCCGGCAGGCGGTCGATGGCGACGACCTGCTTCGCGCCGAGCAGCACCGCGCTGCGGATCGCCATCTGCCCGACCGGGCCGCAGCCCCAGATCGCGACCGTGTCATCCGGCCCGATGTCGCACTGCACCGCGGCCTGCCAGCCGGTCGGCAGGATGTCCGACAGGAACAGCGCCTGCTCATCCGTCATGCCCGACGGCACCTTGATGTGAGTCTCGTCCGCGAAGGGCACGCGGAGGTACTCCGCCTGACCCCCTGGATAGCCTCCGGTCAGGTGGGTGTAGCCGAACAGGCCGGCCGGCGCGTGGCCGAACAGCTTCTCCGCCGCCTCCGCCTTCCGGTTCGAGCGTTCGCAGGCGGACCAGTTGCCGCGCCTGCACTGGTCGCACTGGCCGCAGGTGATGGTGAAGGGCACCACGATGCGGTCGCCCTTCTTCAGCTTGCCCTTCGCCGCCTCGCCGACCTCCACCACCTCGCCCATCGTCTCGTGGCCCATGATATCGCCGGGCATCATGGCGGGGATCATGTTGTGGAACAGGTGCAGGTCACTGCCGCAGATGGCGCAGCTGGTGACCTTGATGATGGCGTCGCGCGGATCCTCGATGGCGGGGTCCGTGACGGTGTCGCAGCGGATATCTTCCTTGCCGTGCCAGACGAGGGCTCGCATCAGGTGTTCCCTTCGGATTTCAGCGCCGCGTTCAGCATGGAAAGCCGCCGCCCGGGGTGGGTTCGGCCGATCGCCGATCACGGTGACGCGACGCGGCGGCGGGTGGGATCAGGCGGCGGCGCGGGCGGCGGTGTCCTCGATCGCCGCGACCACCGCATCGGGCGCCGTGTGATAGATCATGTGCCCGGCGCCCGGCACGATGCGCAGCTCGCTGCCCGGCACCTCGCGGTGCATCCGCTTGGCCTGGCGGCCGAGATCGACGATCCGGTCGCCGTCGCCGGACATGATGAGGACGGGCATGGCAAGCTCGCCGTGGCGATGGCGCATGGCGAAGGCGCCCGGGATCATCAGCGCGGTGTCCGCGGCGCTGGCGCGCAGCTGGGAGGGGCGCAGCGCCAGGCCGAATGGGAAGCCACGGCGGAAATGCCCGGGCACCCGCGCCGGCGCGAACATCGTCCGCAGCAGCATCGGCAGGATCATCAGGCTGACCAGCGGCGCGATGGTGTAGCGCAGGACGTCGCCCAGCACCGGGATGGCCGGCCCGGTGAACAGCAGCACGTCCGTGCGAGGCGTCGGCGTGTAGTAGCCGGACAGCAGCACAAGCGCCGCGGCATCGGCGGGATGGTCCAGCGCCATGCGCAGCGCCACCAGGGTGCCCCAGGAATGGCCGACCAGCACGGGCCGCCGCACATCCATCTGCGCCAGGGCGCGATGGATCAGCCGGGCCTGCGCCGCGGCGCTCCACACGCGGCTGCGCGGCCGGTCGCTGTGGCCGAAGCCGGGGCGGTCGATGGCGATCACCCGGTGGCGGCGTGCCAGCGCATCGAACACGCCGCTGAGCACGAAATCCTCCGCCATGGCGCCGTTGCCGTGCAGCAGCACCACCGGCGTGCCTTCCCCGGCCTCGACCACATGCAGCCGCACGCCATCGACGGTGACGAAGCGCCCGGTCGGTGGGCTGCGCCTTTCGCTGCGCCGGGCCACCAGGTGATTGGCCAGCGCGGCGCCGGCCAGCACGGCGGCGGCACCGGCCAGCCAGGTGCCGGCCGAGGCCTGGCGAGGACGAGGGATTCGGGACATGGAATGGGTTCCGGGGCTGCCGCTCAACCAACGTGCCGCGGTGCAGCTGGTTGCGCCGGCCAGGGCTGCCCCGGCTTGCGGCAGGTCCAGGCCGCCTCTGCGTGATTCGAAGGCGCTTCCGTCCCGCGACCCGCGCGCGGCGGTCAAGGCGCCGTTGCGCGCGGCCGGGCGCTCGGGCATACCCGCCTCTCCCGTACCTCCGCGCGGGAGAGAGTGGTGCCGCAACCCCTCGGGGTGGTGGCGCCGCCGCCGAAGGCGCAACCGGCCCCCGGAAACGCTCAGGCAAAAGGGCCGCGCGGGATGTCTCCGAAAGGCGGCGACGGGACTCTGGAAAGCTCGCCCCCCGAACGGGGTGCGGCACCGACGGAGTAAGGCTCGCGCCGATGGCACGGACCGAATCTCTCAGGTCACCGGACAGAGGGGGGCCACGGATCGACCCGGCGCCGCTTTGGCGACGGGAAGCCTTTGGGGGCACCGTGGCCGATACCGAATTGCTCGAGACGCCGCTCGCGGCGCTGCATCGCGACCTGGGCGGCCGCATGGTGCCCTTCGCCGGCTATGCGATGCCGGTGCAATACCCCGCCGGAGTCATGGCCGAACACCTGCACACCCGGGCCGGCGCCGGCCTGTTCGACGTGTCCCATATGGGCCAGGCCGAACTGGTCGGCGAGGGCGCCGCGGCGGCGCTGGAGAAGCTGACGCCGGCGGATGTGCAGATCCTGAAGCCGGGGCGGCAGCGCTACGGCCTGCTGATGACGGAACAGGGCGGCATCCTGGACGACTTCATGGTGGCCAATCGCGGCGACCGGCTGTTCCTGGTGCTCAACGCCTCCCGCAAGCACCTGGACATCCCGGCCATCGAGGCGGTGCTTCCCGCCGGCGTCACCCTGCGGCCGCTGGCCGACCGGGCGCTGATCGCGTTGCAGGGGCCGGCCGCGGTGCCGGCGCTGGCGACGCTGGCACCCGGCATCGCCGCCATGAAGTTCATGGATTTTGCCGAGCACGAGATCGCCGGCATCGCCTGCCTGGTCAGCCGCAGCGGCTACACCGGGGAGGACGGCGTCGAGATTTCCGTACCGGCCGAGCAGGCGACGGCGCTGGCGAAGGCGCTGCTGGCGCTGCCCGGCGTGCTGCCCGCCGGGCTCGGCGCGCGCGATTCGCTGCGGCTGGAGGCCGGGCTGTGCCTGTACGGCAACGACCTGGACGAGACCACCAGCCCGGTCGAGGCGAATTTGGTCTGGACCATGGGCAAGCGCCGCCGCACCGCCTGGGATTTCCTTGGCGCCGAACGCTGCCGCGCGGAACTGGATGGCGGCCCCTCGCGCCTGCGCGTCGGCATCCAGCCGGAAGGCCGCCAGCCCGCGCGCGGCCACACGCCGGTGCAACGGGCCGGCGAGACGGTCGGCGAGGTGACCTCCGGCGGCTTCGGCCCCTCCGTCAACGCGCCCGTCGCCATGGGCTATGTCGCGCGCGCAGCGGCGGCCGATGGCACGGCGATCGCGCTTTCGGTGCGCGGCAAGGCGCTGCCCGCCCGCATCTGCCCCCTGCCCTTCACCCCCCACCGCTACGCCCGCTGAGAAGGATTTCCGACATGGCCGAATTGCGATTCACCAAGGACCATGAATGGGTGCGGCTGGAGGGCGATGTCGCCACCGTCGGCATCACCGACCACGCGCAGAACGCGCTGGGCGACGTGGTGTTCGTCGACCTGCCGGAGCCGGGGCGCGAGGTGACGGAAGGCGAGGCGATCGCCGTGGTCGAGAGCGTCAAGGCGGCGTCCGACGTCTACGCGCCGGTCGCCGGAAAGGTCGTGGAGACCAACGCCGCGCTGACGGAAAACCCGGCGCTGATCAACAGCGCGCCGACCGGCGAGGGCTGGTTCTTCAAGCTGTCCGGCGTCGAGGCCGCGACCGTCGCCGGGCTGATGGACGAAGCCGCCTACGCCGCCTTCGTGGACGAACTGGCATGAACGCGATCGCCGAGCTCTCCGCCCTGGAGGACAAGGGCGAATTCGCCCGCCGTCACATCGGGCCTTCCGACTCCGAGATCGCCGCCATGCTGAAGGTGGTCGGCGCCGAGAGCCTGGAGGCGCTGGCGGCGCGCACCGTGCCCGCCGACATCCGCAGCGACAAGCCGCTGCCGCTGCCGCCCGCGGCGACCGAGGCCGAGGCGATTGCGGAGTTGCGCGCGCTGGCCGGGAAGAACCGCGCCGACATCAAGTCGCTGATCGGCCTGGGCTACCATGGCACGCTGACGCCGCCCGTCATTCTCCGCAACGTGCTGGAAAATCCGGGCTGGTACACGGCCTACACGCCCTATCAGGCCGAACTCGCGCAGGGCCGGCTGGAAGCGCTGTTGAATTTCCAGACGCTGGTGACGGACCTCGCCGGATTGCCGGTGGCGAACGCCTCCCTGCTCGACGAGGCGACGGCGGCGGCCGAGGCGATGGCGCTGGCCCATGCCGCGACGCGCGGAAAATCCGACACCATCGTCATCGCCGCCGACGTGCTGCCGCAGACACGTGCCGTGGTCGCCGCACGGGCGGAGCCGCTCGGCTTCCGCGTGCTGATCGCGAAGCCCGCCGATGTGGTCGCGACGGTGAAGGCGGAAAAACCGTTCTGCCTGCTGCTGCAATATCCCGGCGCCACCGGCGAGGTGCGCGACCTGACGCGCGAGATCGCCGCGGTGCATGAGGCGAACGGCCTCGCCGTGGTGGCCGCCGACCCGCTGTCGCTGGTGCTGCTGAAGCCGCCGGGCGAGATGGGCGCGGATGTGGTAGTGGGCTCGACGCAGCGCTTCGGCGTGCCGATGGGCTATGGCGGGCCGCATGCCGGCTACATGGCGGTGAAGGACGCGCACAAGCGCCTGATGCCGGGCCGCCTCGTCGGCGTCTCGCTCGACGCCGCCGGGCATCCGGCGATGCGGCTGGCGCTGCAGACGCGCGAGCAGCACATCCGCCGCGAGAAGGCGACGAGCAACATCTGCACCGCGCAGGTGCTGCTGGCGGTGATGGCCAGCATGTACGCCGTGTGGCACGGGCCGGAGGGGCTGACCCGCATCGCCAAGCGCGTGGCGTTGCAGGCGCGGCTGCTGGCGGGCGCGGCGAAGCGCGCCGGCTTCGGCCTGCGCCACCGCGACATCTTCGACACCATCTGTATCGAGGCCGGCGGCAAGGCGGAGGCGCTGGTCGCGGCCGCCCTGAAGCGCGGCTTCAACCTGGCGCGCCACGAAGGCGGCGGCGTCGGCATCGCCTGCGACGAGACGGTGACCCGTGAAAATCTGCTGGCCCTGCTGGATGCGATCGGCGAGGCCGCCGGCATGGCGGCGCCACAGCTGGATGGGATCGACCCGGAAGGCGGCATCCCCAACACACTTGGCCGCGGCAGCCCCTTCCTGACCGCCGAGGTCTTCCGCAGCCATCACGCCGAACATGCGATGCTGCGCTACCTGAAGAAGCTGGAAGACAAGGACGTCGCGCTGAACCGCAGCATGATCCCGCTGGGCTCCTGCACGATGAAGCTGAACGCGACGGCGGAGATGATCCCCGTCACCTTCCCGGGCTTCGGCAACATCCATCCCTTCGCGCCGATCGACCAGGCGACCGGGTACCTGGAGATGATCCGGCGGCTGGAAACCTGGCTCTGCGCCGTCACCGGCTTCGCCGCCGTGTCGTTGCAGCCGAACGCCGGCAGCGCGGGCGAATATGCCGGGCTGCTGGCGATCCGCGGCTGGCACCGCGCCCGCGGCGACATGGCCCGCGACATCTGCCTGATCCCGTCCTCCGCGCATGGCACCAACCCGGCGTCTGCCGTGATGGCCGGCATGAAGGTGGTCGTGGTCGGCTGCGACCGCGACGGCAACGTGGACCTCGCGGACCTGCGCGCCAAGGCGGACCAGTATGCGGACCGCCTCGCCGCGCTGATGGTGACCTATCCCTCGACGCATGGCGTGTTCGAGGAGGCGATCCGGGAGATCTGCGCGCTGATCCATGAGAAGGGCGGCCAGGTCTACATGGATGGCGCCAACATGAACGCGCAGGTCGGGCTGACCTCGCCCGCCGCCATCGGCGCCGATGTCTGCCACCTGAACCTGCACAAGACCTTCTGCATCCCGCATGGCGGCGGCGGGCCGGGCGTGGGCCCGATCGGCGTCGCGGCGCACCTGGCCCCCTTCCTGCCGGCGCATCCGATGCTCGCCGAGGCCGGGCCGCAGGCAACGTCGCACGGGCCGGTCGCCGCCGCGCCCTTCGGCAGCGCCTCCATCCTGCCGATCTCCTACGCCTATATCCGCATGATGGGGCCGGATGGGCTGAAGCGCGCGACGGAGGTCGCCATCCTCAACGCCAACTACATGGCGGCGAAGCTGTCGGAGCATTTCCCGGTGCTCTACCGCGGCCGCCAGGGCATGGTGGCGCATGAGTGCATCCTGGATTGCCGCGGCTTCCAGCAGAATGGCGGCGCCAGCGTCGAGGACATCGCCAAGCGGCTGCAGGATTACGGCTTCCACGCGCCGACCATGTCCTGGCCCGTCACCGGCACGCTGATGGTGGAGCCGACCGAATCCGAGACGATGGCCGAACTCGACCGCTTCATCGCCGCCATGGTCTCGATCCGCGCCGAGATCCGCGCCATCGAGCAGGGCCGGATGGACCGTGCCGACAACCCGCTGAAGAACGCGCCGCACACCGCGGCGGAAGTCATGGCCAGCGAGTGGACCCACCCCTACACGCGGGAGGAAGCCGCCTTCCCGCTGCCCTATGTGGCGCGCCAGAAGTACTGGCCGCCGGTGAAGCGGGTGGACAACGTGCATGGCGACCGCAACCTGGTCTGCACCTGCGCGCCGCTCGAGGCCTACGCGCAGGCCGCCGAGTGAACGAGGTCTTCGCCCGCGCCGCGGCCGTCGGCGCGCGGCTGAAGGCGCGCGGGGAGACGGTCGGCGTGGCCGAATCCTCCGCCGGCGGGCTGGTCTCGGCCGGGCTGCTCGCCGTGCCGGGGGCCAGTGCGTATTTCGCCGGCGGCGCCGTTGTCTACACGGCGCAGGCGCGCACCGCGCTGCTCGGCATCACGACGGCCGACATGGCGGGGATGCGATCCTCCTCCGAGCCCTACGCCATGCTGCTGGCGCATACGGTGCGGGTGCGCTTCGGCACGGATTGGGGCATCGCGGAAACCGGCGCCGCCGGGCCTTCCGGCAACCGCTACGGCGACGCGGCGGGGCATAGCTGCCTGGCCATCAGCGGCCCCGTCGAACGGGTGGTGACGCTGGAGACCGGCAGCACCGACCGGGAGGCCAACATGCGGGCCTTCACCCTGGCATTGCTGGACCTGTTCGGCGACGCGCTGGCGACCTGCGGGCAGTAAAGCCCTCTCCCCCCGCTGGGGGGAGAGGGCTTATGGCGCACTCTCCGCCGCTCAGGCCGGGATCGGCACGCGCCCGGCCAGGGGGTCCAGCAGGCTCTCGATCTGCGCCGATTCCGCCCATTCCAGCGCCACCGTCACCACGGTGACGCGGGACCGGAACTGCGGCGGGATGCGGACGAAATCCTTCTTGGTCGTCACCGGCAGCGCACGCAGCGAATCCGCCTGGGCCAGCAGGTCCTGCATGTCCCCGGCATCGAAGGGATAGTGGTCGGCGAAGGCTTCGCGGCCGGCCAGCACGGCGCCGGCCATCTGCAGCGTCGAGAAGAACTTGCGCGGATTGGCGATGCCGCAGAAGGCGAAGACCGGCTGTCCGGCCAGCATCGCCGCCTCCGGCCCCGGTATCAGCCGCGCATGCAGCACGCGCAGGTTGGGCGGCAACTGGTCCAGCGCGCCGGTCTCATCCTCCCCGATCAGCACGGCGGCGTGGCTGCGTGCGGCGGCGGCGGCGACCGGTTCGCGCAGCGGGCCGGCCGGAATCACGCGGCCGTTGCCGAAGCCGAAGCTCCCATCGATGACCAGCAGCGACAGGTCCTTGTGCAGGCCCGGGTTCTGCAGCCCGTCATCCATCACCAGTGCCTGCGCGTTGGCCGCGATGGCGGCCTGGGCCCCCAGGGCACGGTCCGCGGAAACCCAGGTCGGCCGCACATCGGCCAGCAGCAGCGCCTCGTCGCCCACCATGGTGCTGTCATGGCTGGCGGGGTCGACCCGCAGCGGGCCCTTCTGCGTGCCGCCATAGCCGCGCAGCAGGAAATGCGCGGCGACGCCACGATCCGCCAGGCGCCGGCCGAGATCCATGGCGACTGTGGTCTTGCCGGCGCCGCCGGCGGTGGCGTTGCCGCAGCAGATGACGGGAATCGGCGCCTGCCAGCCCGGCCGCGCCATGCGGCGGGCGGTGGCCTGCGCATACAGCGCGGAGAAGGGGGACAGCAGCAGGGGCATGACCCCCCCACTGCCCGCCCAGAAGGCGGGTGCTCGCATCAGGCCTCGACCATGTTGTTCCGTTCAGACCCCCGCCGTCCCGACAGCACGACCCGAGGGGCGCGCACGGCCGGGCAGGACCGCATCCGCCCGATCTCGGGCGCCGTCCGTGACGCGAGCCGCCTTGGCCGCCCCCGCCCGGACCCAGTTGCCATGGCCGCACGCCCTATCGGGCCGGCGGCATCAACTCCAGCAGCGCCGCGGCCACCTGCCCCGGCAGGCCGGCCTGGCCTTCCGCAACCAAGGCGGCCTCCGCCACCATTGCCCGCGTCCTGCCATGATCCGATAGCACGGCCTCCACCTGCTCCGCCAGCGCCCCGGAATCGGCCGCGACCCGCAGGGCGCCCCCAGACTGCAGCAGCCGTGCCACGGGTTCCGTGAAGTTGGTGGTGTGCGGCCCGAGCAGGATCGGGCAGCCAAGCCGCGCCGCCTCAAGCGGGTTCTGCCCGCCATGCGGCACCAGGCTGCCGCCGACCAGGGCCACGCTGGCCAGCCGGTAGAACAGCCCCAGCTCGCCCAGCGTATCCGCGACATAGACCGCGACCTGCGCCCCGGGGGCGCCGCCGGCGCTGCGCCGCGCCATCGCCAGGCCCTGCCGCTCGGCCAGTTCGGCCACGGAGGTGCCGCGGTCCGGATGGCGTGGCACCAGCACCGTCAGCAGGTCGGGCCGCACCATGGCCAGACGTGCATGCGCCTGCAGCACCAGCGCCTCCTCCCCCGGATGGGTCGAGGCCGCGAGGAACACCGGCCGGTCGCCGAGCAACCGGCGCAGCCGGTCCAGCGCGGCCTCGTCCACCGGCAGCGGTGGCGCCGCGGCCTTGAGGTCGCCCCAGCTCAGCGGCCCCGCGGCGCCCAGGGCCTGAAGCCGCGCCCGGTCCTCCTCCGTCCGCGCCAGCACCAGGCGGAAGCCGCCGAGGATGTCCCGGGCGGTGGCCGGAAAGCGGCGCCAGCGGGCGAAGGAGCGCGGGCTGATGCGGGCATTGACCAGCGCCATCGGCACGCCGCGCCGTCGCGCCGCCTCCAGCAGGTTGGGCCACAGCTCGCTTTCCACCAGCGCCCCCGCATCCGGCCGCCAGCCATCCAGGAACCGCCCGACCCAGCGCGGCACATCGAGCGGCAGGAACCGGTGGGTGACGTGCGGCGCGTCGGGCCGCGCCAGGGCCGGCGGCAGGTGGCGCAGCAGCGTCTCCGCGCCGGTGACGGTGCCGGTGGTGACCAGCAGGTGCAGGGCGGGGTCGGCGGCGGCCAGCGCCTCGATCACCGGCAGCACGGACCGTGCCTCGCCGACGCTGGCGGCGTGCAGCCACAGCAGGCGGCCGGGTGGGCGCATGGCCGCGTGGCCCTGGCGTTCGGGCAGCCGCGCGGCGATCTCCTTGCCGCGGCCGACGCGGCGGGACAGGTGCCAGGGCAGCAGCGGCGCGGCCAGGTTCGCGGCCAGCCGCCACATCGCAGCCGGCAGCGTCATGCGCGGGCCGGCTCCACCGTGCCGCACAGCCGGTCCGCCTCGTCGCAGGCGGCGCTGAGCGCGGCGGCGATGGCGGGCAGCGCGGCCTCCGCGCCGTCCCGCGCCACCGCGATCGGCGCGCCACACACCAGCACGCCGCGGCCGAAGGGCAGCGGAAACATCATGCGGTCCCAGGACCCCAGGCGCCGCTGCGCACTGGTCGCGCCGGCCAGCGGCACCACCTGCGCGCCCGACACCGCCGCCAGCTGCGCCACACCCGGCGCCGCCTGCCGGCGCGGGCCGCGCGGGCCGTCCGGCGTGATCAGCACCGGCTGGCCCTGGCGCAGCGCCCGCAGCAGCCCCGCCAGCGCCCCGGCGCCACCGCGGCGGGAGGAGCCGTAGACCATGGCGACGCCGAACCGCGCCACCGCCGCGCCGATGAAGCGGCCATCCCGGTGCCGGCTGACCAGCACATGCGGGCGCAGCGCACGCACGGCCGGTTCGGCGGCGCCGGCCAGGTCGAACAGCGGCGGGATCAGCGGCAGGCGTTCATGCCAGAAGGCCAGGATCAGCGGCTGCCCCTGCGCCACCAGCGCCAGCGCCGGCTCCGCCCCCAGCAGCCGCCAGCGCGTGGTGCGGACCACCAGCGTCAGGTACAGCCCGACAAGCCGCGCCAGCCCGCCCTGGACCGCTGGATGCCGGATCAGCTTTCGCATCATGGGCCAGGTTGGACGCACGCCATGACAACGGCGGTAGCACGCCCCGCCGGAGTTAGGAAACCGAGCGGGTTCGGCGGCCGTTCAGCCGTGGGGTGGTGCCGGAATCGGCAGCAGGCTGTCGCGGAACCGGTGCGCGCAGGCGGCCCACGAAAAGCGGGTGGCATGCGCGCGGCAGGCCGCCCGGTCCGCCGCCAGCGCGCCGAGGCAGGCGGCGCGCAGATCCTGCTGCAACGCGCCCACCGGCGCCTGGCCGATCACATCCAGCGGCCCCGTCACCGGATAAGCCGCCACCGGCGTGCCGCTGGCCAGCGCCTCCAGCAGCACCAGCCCGAAGGTGTCGGTGCGCGACGGAAAGACGAAGACGTCGGCCCGGGCATAGGCGCGGGCCAGCGGGCCGTTGGTGCGCCAGCCGGTGAAATGCACGGCGGGGAAGCGTCGCATCAGCGCGGCGCGCTGCGGCCCATCGCCCACCACCACCTTGCTGCCGGGCAGGTCGAGCGCCAGGAACGCCTCCAGGTTCTTCTCCACCGCCACCCGTCCGGCATACAGGAAGATCGGCCGCGGCAGCGCCTCCCACGGCTCCGCCTCGCCCTGGTCCGCAGCGCGCGGATGGAAGCGCTCCAGATCCACGCCGCGCGACCACGGCACCACATGGGCGAAGCCCCGCGCCGCAAGTTCCTCGGCCAGGGTGGGCGTGGCCGCCAGGGTGGCGCCGCCGGCCGCGTGGAAATGCCGCATCAGCGCCCAGGACCAGGATTTCGGAATGCGGGTGCGGGCGTGCAGGTAGTCCGGGAACTTGGTGTGGAAGGAGGTGGTGAAGCGCCAGCCGCGCTTGCGGCACAGCGCCCGCATGGCCCAGCCGAGCGGCCCTTCCGTCGCCACATGCACCGCATCCGGCCGGAACGCCTCGACCAGCCGGGCCAGCCGCCGGCGCGGCGCCAGCGCCAGCCGGATCTCGGCATAGCCGGGGGTGGGCAGCGTGGCGAAGCCGTCGGGGCCGATCACCTCCACCACGTCGCCGCCGGCGCGCAGCTCCTCGACCACGATCTGCATGGTCCGCACCACGCCGTTCACCTGCGGCGTCCAGGCATCGGAGACGACGAGGATGCGCAGCGGTCCCGTCGCCATGGTCACCTCCGCAGCCGGAAGAGCCCCCATTCCCCAGACCTGACCTGCGTCCAACCCGCGCCCTTCGCCTAGACCGCCTCCGGCGTCTCCACCGGGGCCACTTCCGCAACCGGGGAGGCTTCCCCGGTCCGGAAGAAGCTAAAGCGGTTCTCGCGCGCCCAGTCCACCAGCTGGAACGAACCATCCGCGTGTTCAACCAGCGCGGTGCAGCTTTCCACCCAGTCGCCGTCGTTCATGTACAGGATGCCCTGCACGTCGCGCATCTCGGCATGGTGGATGTGGCCGCAGACCACGCCGTCCAGGCCGCGCCGGCGGGCTTCCTGGGCCAGTGCCACCTCGAAGCGGTCGATCGCCTTCACCGCCCCCTTCACCTGGCGCTTCAGCCATTGCGACAGCGACCAGTAGGGGTAGCCGAAGCGGCGGCGCAGCGCGTTGAAGTGGCGGTTCGCGGCCAGGGCGGCGTCGTAGGCCCAGTCGCCGAGATGGGCGATGACCTTGGCGTAGCGCACCACGCTGTCGAATTCATCGCCATGGATCACCAGGAAGCGGCGGCCATCCGCGGCCTCGTGCACCGCCTCCTTCGCCAGGCGCACGCCGGCGACTTCGAGGCCGAGCCAGTCACGGAACATCTCGTCATGGTTGCCGGGAATCCAGACCACGTCGGTCCCCTCGCGGGCCATGCGCAGCACCAGGCGGATCGCCTCGTCGTGGTCGGCATCCCAGTACCAGGATTTCCGCAGGCGCCAGCCATCGATGATGTCGCCCACCAGGTACAGCCGATCGCAATCCGTGCGGCGCAGGAAGTCCACCAGGAAATCGGCGCGGCAGCCCTTGGTGCCGAGGTGGGTGTCGGACAGGAACACCGTCCGGTAGCGGCGCCGGGAAGGTCGCAGGAAGTCGGGGCTGTTCATGGTCTCGTCCCGCCAATCTCGTCCGGGAGGTGCCGGGCCGCGATTCGGCCGATCCCGTTTCGTGGGCGGGCTGTATCGCGCGGCGCCGGCCCGCGACGTGAAGCTTGAGTGACGTGTGCTGCGCTGCACCCAGGCCCGGTGCCGGCCAGCCTGGCCTTAGCACTTCCTTCAGCCGCGCCTGACAGGTTGCGACCGGATCGAGGAGGCCGTGATGACGGAAGGAGCCATGCGCGTGGAACCGGCGGAGGAGATCGGCTGGGACCTGGCGCTCGGGCACGCGCGGCGGGAGGTGGGGCGCCTGGCGGCGCTGATGGGCGTGGATGTGCTCGACACACGGCCGGAGGCGGAGTTCGACGCGCTGGTGCAGCGCGCCGCGGCGCATTTCGAGGTTCCGATCTCCCTCGTCTCGCTCGTCGATGCGGACCGGCAGTGGTTCAAGGCGGCGGTGGGGTTGCCCGCGAGCCACGAGACCCCGCGCGCCCAGGCCTTCTGCGACCATGCGATCCGGGATTCCGCGGTGCTGGTGGTGCCGGATGCCGCGGCCGATCCGCGCTTCGCCGACAACCCGCTGGTCACCGGTGCCCCCAACATCCGCTTCTACGCCGGCGCGCCGCTGACCCTGCCGGAGGGGGCGCGGCTCGGCACGCTCTGCGTCATCGATACGGTGCCGCGCCCCGATTTCAGCCCGGAGGCGGCCGCCGCGCTGGCGGCCCTGGCCGAGGCCGCTTCCGCCCTGCTCGCCCGCCGCCAGCCCTGAGAGCCGTCCATGCCGAAGGAAGTCCGCTACGTCCTGTTCTCACCCGACGAAGTGCAGGGCGCGCTGGTCGAGGGTCTGACCCTGGCCGATCCGGGATGGGAGAGTGCGGCCGGCCCGGTGCGGCTGGACCTCGCCATCGCGCCATCCGGGGAGGTGATGGCCCGGCTGGTGCCGCGGCAGCCGCGCCTCGGGCGGCGGCGCGACTGGTGCTTCAATGCCGGGGACATGCTGACGATGCTGCTGCAATCCTGCCGGCGCAACCGCATCCCGCTGCCGCTGCGCGGCCACAAGCGGCTGGAGTTGATGGGCGCCTGCCTGTGCCTGACGGTCACGCTGAGCAACGCCCAGGTCGAGCCCGAGGTGATGCTGCAGGAAATCCGCTATATGGACCCGGCCCTGCTGCCCCTGCTCGAACGCGGGCTGTGAAGGCGACCTTCTAGGCACGGCGCTCCTGCCCCAGCGCCAGCACCGCCGCGGCGAGCCCGGCGCCCAGCGAGACCACCGCGAAGCCGGCCGCCGCGCTGAGGCCCAGCAGGCCCAGGCCCACCGCCGGCACCAGCGCCAGCGCAACCGTCGACATGCCGAGCAGGGCCGATCCGGCGGCGAGGATGCAGAGGGCGATCAGCATGCTTGGTCCTCCAGCAGGTCATAGGGAAACATTGTAGTCCCCAAGACATGCGCCTTTTTCTCGCCATGATCCAGGCAAGAAAAAGGCGGCCCCCCTGCCAGAGGCCGCCTGTGTGGCTTTCAGGTCGCAGCGGGGAAGCGCAGCTGGTCCGCCGGCGGCTGGAATTGCGGCAGGTAGAAATCCGCCGCCGCGAGCGGGGCCGGGATGGCGAAGGCGGTGCGGATGGTCTCGATCGCGGCCTGCATCCGCGCCATCGGCAGGTTGCCGAGGCCGCCGGACATCACCTCCGGCGTGCGGATGAACTCGAAATTCGCCACCAGCCGCGCCCGCTCCAGCGCCGCCGGTGCCGTCGCATCGCGCCGCACCAGGGCGGCGATGGCGGCATCCGGGTCGCGCGCCGCTTCCGCATGGCCGCGGACGATGGCGCGGATCATGCCGGTGACGATGCGCGGATTGGCCTCCGCATAGGGCCGGCGCACCTGCAGCGCGGTGGACAGCAGCGTCACGCCGAAGGCGGAGTAGCGCATGGAGAGAATATCCTCCGCCGCCACGTTCAGCGACCGCAGGCTGAACACGCCGGAGGTCTCGAAGCCGGTGATGGCATCCGCATCGCCCCGCGCCAGCATCGGCTCCCGCAGAGGCGGCGTCACGGTGATCCAGGTGACCTTGCTGGCATCGACGCCGGTGGCCTGGGCGAAGGCCGGGAACAACTGGCGGCCGGCATCGGTCTCCGGCGCCGCCAGGCGCTTGCCCTCCAGGTCCTTCGGCACGCGGATTCCGGTGCGGCGCAGCGTCATCGCCGCCAGCGGGCTGCCCTGCTGCAGCACGAAGGGGGTGATGACATCGGTGTTCGGCTGCGTCAGCCGCATCCGCATGGTGGAGGAGACGTCGCCGACGCCGAATTCATAGGCGCCGCTCGCCACCTTCACCGGCACGTCGCCCGAGCCGAAGCCGCGGTCGATGGTGACGTTGAGCCCTTCCTCGCGGAAAAAGCCGCGGTCGAGCGCCAGCAGGTAGCAGGATTGCGGCCCCTGGAAGGCCCAGTCGAGGGAGAACTTCACCGGCGTCAGCGCCGCTTGGCCCCGGGCCAGGTGCGGCGTGGCCAGCAGGCCACCGGCGGCGGTGAGGAGGATGCGGCGGGTCGTCGTCATCGGTCGGGCCTTTCCTGGTGCGCGCCTCCAGGGCGCGCGACGTTGATTCCGACCTCGAACCAAGCAACCGCCATGCCGTGCAATCGTGGCTGACCTGCACCCAACGCGGGGCCAAAGTGCCATCTTTTCAGGCGGCCTGCCGCCGTCCCAGGCGGTCGGCCACCGTGACCGCCGCGCCCGGCCCTGGCACGCCGGTTGCGATGTGTGCGGCAAACCTGCCGGAACCGCCCCGTATGCTCGTCACGCGCCAGAAAATCCTCCGCCGCTTCTGGTACCCGGTGATGCCGGAGGCCGCGCTGCCGGCGGCGAAGCCGGTGCCGTTCCGGCTGCTCGGCCAGGACATCGTGCTGTGGCGCGGGCGTGGCGGGGCGCCGGCGGCCCTGGCGGATCGCTGCCCGCATCGCGGCGCGAAGCTCTCCACCGGCTTCATCGACGAGGCGGTGCCGGACGGCCCGGCGCTCGCCTGCGGCTACCATGGCTGGGCCTATGGCGCCGATGGCCGCTGCGTGAAGGTGCCGCAGGCGGCCGACCCGCTGCGTGGCCTGAAGGGCGGCGCCCGGCCGCACCACGCCGCCAGCCGCCATGGCTGGATCTGGGTGGCGCTGGAGACGCCGCTGGCCGGAATCCCCGACATCCCCGAGGCCGCCGACCCGCGCTTCCGCCGCATCGACGAATTCCACGAGCCCTGGGCCGCGGCCGGCCTGCGGATCATGGAGAACAGCTTCGACACCGCGCATTTCTCCTACGTCCACGCGGCGACCTTCGGCATCCCGGAGGACCCGCGCCCCGCCCCTTCGACCATCGAGCACACGGATTGGGGCTTCATCATGCGGTCGGAGGCGCCGGTCTCGAACCGCGGCATCAGCAAGGAGCTGGTGAAATCGGACAGCGACCGCACCGTGCGGATCATCGAGGGCCGCTGGTTCCTGCCCTTCTTCCGCGTCAGCCGCATTGACTACCCGACCGGCCTGACCCACATCCTGTGCACCGGCGCGACGCCGATCGACGATGCCCACAGCATGATCTGCCAATGGGTCCTCCGAAATGACACCGAGGCCGACGCGCCGGCCGGGAAGGTCATCGCCTTCGACCGCGCCGTGACCACCGAGGATCGCGGCGTGCTGGAGACCACCACCTACGACGTGCCGCTGGCCATGGGCGCGGAGCTGCACATGCCGGCCGACAAGCCCGGCATCGAGATGCGCCGCCGCCTCGCCGCGCTGCTGGCCGAGCACGGCGAGACGGAGGTGCGGTTGCCGGCGGAGGACTGAGCCCCCGCCGGGATGAAATCAGGCGGATCGCCCGCGCTGCGCCATGGCGGGGTCGTTGGCGGCGGCCGGGGCGTTCACCTGGTCCGTCTGCGCGCCGCTGTCCGGACGCGGCGGCGCCAGCACCGGCTTCTCTCCCAGCGGCTCGCTGCGCATCGAGGTGAAGCGGCCCTTGCCGTCCAGTGTCGCGCCTTCGGTCCAGCGGCCGGAGGGCACCAGGCCCGACATGTCGTGGCCGAAATAGGCGTAGGCGTATTGCGCGTGCGGCTCGGTGTCCTTGTGCGAGTTCGGGATCGGAAGCTGCGCCTGGTAGCCGCCGAGTTCCTCGACCACCGCAAGCCATTGCTGCTGGTGCATGGTGTCGCGCGCGATCAGGAAGCCGAGCATGTCCTTCATGCCGGGATCATCCGTCATGCCATGCAGCCGCACCGCGAGCGCCCGGCCGGTCGCCTCCGCCATGGCGTTCGCCAGCATGTCGCCGGCGATGTTGCCGCTGGCATAGACATGGCTGCAGTTGAACGGCACGCCGTTGGCATCCTCCGGCGTCGCCGCCAGGCCGGCGGACAGGATGTGCCGCAGGTTCATGCCGTTCAGCACCGCGCCGGCCACCGGGTTCGCCGCCGCTTCCTCCTGGAACGACAGCGGCGCCTTTTCCAGGTTCAGGGCGACGGCGGTGGCCAGCATCTCGATGTGGCCGATCTCCTCCGTCCCGGTGTTCAGCAGCATGTCGCGGTACTTGGCCGGGCCGCGCGCGCCCCAGCCCTGGAACATGTATTGCAGGCAGACGCGGATCTCGCCCTCGACCCCGCCGATCGCCTGCTGCAGGGCGCGCGCGAAGACCGGGTTCGGACGCTCGACGCGCACCGGGTATTGCAGCTTGCCATCCATGTAGAACATCGCCTGGAACCTCCGTGGAAGGTGTGGACCCGGCGGCCAACGTCGGCGGCGCGAAGACGGTTCGCGCAAGACCGTTGCGCGGTGCGGACACCGACAGCGGAAACCGGCCGTCGCCGCAGGGCTTCCGCCCATTCGCGTCGCCCGCGCAATCGCGACCAGTTGAGGCGATGCGGGGGGGTCCTTCCTGCCTTTCCGCGTTGCAGCCGCACGCGCCGGATCAAGGATGTGAAGCATGAGCCACGCCAACGACCCCGATGGCGAGATCGACCTCGTCGTCAGCCTGCCCACCATCGTCGCCATCATCGACCTCGCCCGCGCCGCCGGCGAGTTGCAGGAGGAAGCGACGAATGAGGACGTGCAGGACCCGGAGACGCCCGACGAGGTCGATCCGGATGGCATGACCGATACGCTGAAGGGCCTGATCGCGGAGTTGAACGAGGACGAGCAGGCGGCACTGATCGCGCTCGCCTGGATCGGCCGCGGCGATTACGACGCAACGGAGTGGAAGGAAGCGCAGCGTCTGGCGCGGGAGCGCAACGCGGATAGCTCGGCGCCGGTCTACCTGGCAGAGATGGAGCTGCTGGGCGACCTGCTGTCGGAGGGGCTCGCCGCCTTTGGCATCGCCGCGGAGGAACAGGAACGGTAGCGGTCATGACCGAGGAGGATGCCCTGGATTGCCTGATCATCGGCGGCGGCCCCGCCGGCCTGACCGCGGCCCTGTACCTCGCGCGCTTCCGCCGCCGCACGCTGGTGGTGGATGCCGGGGAGCCTCGCGCCGCCTGGATTCCCGCCAGCCACAACATCCCCTTCTTCGCCGATGGCATTCCCGGCCCCGAGATGCTGGCCCGCCAGCGCGACCACATCGGCCGCTACGGCATGGTGGTCCAGCAAGGCCGGATCAGCATGCTGGCGCGCCGGCGCGGAGGCTTCCTGGCGCTGCTGGAGACGCCGGAGGGCGTGTCGCACAAGTTGCGGGCGCGGCGCGTGCTGCTGGCGACCGGCGCGGTGGATGTCGAACCGGCGCTGCCCGACCTGCCGGATGCGGTGCGCCGCGGCTTGGTGCGCTACTGCCCGATCTGCGACGGCTATGAATCGCGGGATCGCCGCATCGCCGTGATCGCCCCCGGCGGCGCCCGCAGCGCGCATGGCCTGGCGGAAGCCGCCTTCATCGCCCGCAGTTATACCCGGGATGTGACGCTGCTGACCCTCGGCGCGACGCTGGAACTGGATGCCGGACAACGCGAGATGGCCGCCGAGCGCGGCATCAGGCTGGTGGAGCATCCGATCGCCGGGCTGGAGATGGCGGATGGCCAGATCGCGGCGCTGCGCTTCGGCGACGGCGCGGCGCTCCGCTTCGAAGTACTGTATTCCGCCCTGGGCCTGGAGTACCGCAACGCGCTAGCGGCAAAGCTCGGGGCCGCGCAGGACCCCTCCGGCGCGCTGCTGGTGGACGAGCACGCGCAGACGACGGTGCCGGGCCTCTACGCCGCCGGCGACGTGGTGCGGGGGCTGGACCAGATCGTGGTCGGCATGGGCCACGCCGCCACCGCCGCGACCCACATCCACAACCGCTGCGAGGCGCCGACGGAGGATGAGCCGGACGGCGCCTGAACCGCCCGTCTCCTACCGACGCTCCCCGGTGATCCCCGAATGCGACGGTGGGTCGCTGGCCGGGAAGCTGTCCGCCACTTCCGCGTCCAGTTGCTGCTCCTGGTACTAGGCCTGGACCTCGGCGCGGGCCTGATGCCAATGCGCCTCCGCCTGGCCGTCCGGACAGCCTTCCTGCATCCAGATCTCGTAGGCGCGCTGCTGGATCGCGCGCTCGATGTCGTGGGGCATCTCTGGCATGGGCTGATCCTCCCGGCGTGATCCTGCGCGCGTCAGGGGCGTGGCGTCACCGCAAATGCGCGCGCGTGGGCGCGGCTGCGGTCCGGGTCGCGCTGCATCGCCGACATCGCGAAGCGGCCGAGCAGGCCGGCCGGCGCATCGTCCTGGTGCCGGCGCGGAATCGGGCCGAGCACGGCATCGCCGCCGAAGGTGGCGAAGCCGATATCCTCGTCATGCCCGGTGTAGCCCCGGCGGCCCGGCGCACCCGTATCCTCCTCCGGGGCGTCGCCGCGCCAATCCTCCTCCCGCACGTCCAGGTCCGCGGCGCCGCAGCGCATGAACACGGCCATGGCGGCCTCGGTCTGGCCCTCCGCCAGCCAGGCGGCCACCACGGCACCGCCGCGGCGGATGCCCTGGCGGAACACGAAATCCTCCTCAGCCGGCAGGTTCAGCCGGTCGATCGGCTGCAGGGCGCGGGTGCGGGGCACCGGCGTATCGCCGAACAGCGCCAGTTCCTGCGGGTCGGTGCCGAGGGCGCGGGGCAGGTCGTCCGCCGCCTGCTCGGCGTCCGTCGGCCGGTCGAACAGGGCCACGAGGATGAAGGTCATTCCGGTTGCTCCGCTTGCGCTGGGTTGTGGGTGCAACGCGGCGGGCGGTTCATTCGTTCGCGGTCGCGACCCCGATTCCGTCAGCCGGCCTCGCCCGCCTGCCGCCGCAGCACCGCCGGGTCGGCGATGGGCGTGGTATCCCAGGGCGGTTCGGGCGGCGGGTCCAGCGTCTCGAACACCGTCGCCTGCTCGATGGCGCCGGTCTCGGCGGGGCGGGGATAGGGGGTGGGGTCGGGCAGGTCAGCGCGCTTCGGGCGGCCGATGCCGATGAAGAAATCCTCAAGCCCCGCAGGCACCAGCAGCCACAGGAAGCGGAATGGCGCGTCGCCGTCGTTGATGAAGCCGTGCCGCACATGCGGCGGCGCGACCATGAAAGTGCCGGTCTCGATCCGCCGCACCACGCCATCCAGCCGCCCGAGCGCGCGGCCCGCCACCACCCAGAAGATCTCGGTCTGCGCCGGATGTGCATGTTCGCGGATCTTGCCGAGCGGCGGCAGTTCCTGGAGGCCGGCGGAAAAACCTTCCGGCGCGCCGGCATGACGTGGCGAGGTCAGCACCTCGATCCAGCCATTGGCGGGCTGCGGCTGCCAGTGCTGGTCGCCGCTGCCGGGCGGCACGAACAGCATGCGGGGTGTCTTGCTCATCCCGCAGGCTTACCCCCCGGACAGCGGCCAGACCAGCGCGATCAGCGGCACGCCGACCGCGACGACGATGACGGACAAGGGCAGGCCGAGGCGGGAATAGTCGCCGAAGCGGTAGCCGCCCGGTCCCATCACCAGCGTGTTGCACTGGTGGCCGATGGGGGTCAGGAAGTCGCAGGCGGCGCCGATCGCCACCGCCATCAGGAAGGGGTCCGGGTTCAGCCCCAGCTTCACCGCGACCGCGGCCGAGATCGGCCCCAGCATCAGCACCGTCGCGGCGTTGTTCAGGAAGGGCGTGATGGCCATGGCGAAGACCATCATCAGCGCCAAGGCGCCGGACGGCGGCAGCACCTCCACCATGCCGGACAGCCAGGCGGCGATCAGTTCCGTCCCGCCCGTGGTGCGGATCGCCTCGCTCACCGGGATCAGCGCGCCGAGCAGCACCAGCACCGGCCATTCGATGGCGTCATAGGCTTCCCGCGTGCTCAGCGCCCGCAGCAGCATCAGCACCACGGCTGCGGCGAAGAAGGTCACGCCGACCGGGGCGATGTTCAGCGCCACCACCGCCATGGCGATGCCGAGCACGATCACCGGCACCCAGCTGCGCTTGCGGCGGCCGAGCGCCACGTCGCGCTCGGTCAACGGCAGCACGCCGAGGCTGCCCAGCGCCTCCGGCATGTCGGTCGTGGCACCCTTCAGGATCAGCACGTCCCCGGCCCGGATGCGCGCCGCGTTCAGGCGCTGGGTGATGCGCTGGCCGCTGCGACTTACCGCCAGCAGGCTGATGCCGAAGCGCCGGCGCAGGTCGGATTGCAGGGCGGTGCTGCCGATGAGGGAGGATTCGGCGGTGACCACGCCCTCTATGACGCTGATCTCCTCCGCCGCGTCGCCCTCCGCGGGCTTCTCCCCGGCCAGGCGCAGCCTGGCGCGCGCCACCAGGCGTTCCAGATCCTCCGGCGCGCCTTCCAGCAGCAGCACGTCCTCCGCCAGCAGCACCCAGTCGGGCGTCGGCGCGTAGCGGCGGAAGCGCTCGCGGATGATGGTGGCGACGGTGACATGGCCCTCCCCCATCGCCTCCAGCTCCGCCACCGTCCTGCCGACCACGGGGGCGTCGGCGGGCAGCCGGGCCTCGGCGGTGTAGGCCTCCATGCTGAAGGCGGCGTCCATGGACGCGCCACGGCGGCCCTGCGGCAGCAGGCGCCAGCCAAGGGCGAGGAAGACGAAGGAGGCGAGGCAGACGCCGATGCCGACGGGGGCATAGTCGAACATCTGGAAGGGCTGGCCCGTCACCTCCTCCCGCACCCGGGAGACCAGGATGTTGGGCGAGGTGCCGATCATGGTGATCAGCCCGCCGGTGAGCGAGGCGAAGGCCATCGGCATCAGCAGGCTGGATGCGGAGGTGCCGGTGCGCCGCGCCAGCTGCATGGCGACCGGCATGAAGATGGCCAGCGCGCCGATGTTCTTGGTGAAGACGGAGGCGACCATCACCGCGCCGACCAGCGCCGGCACCTGCGTGCCGGTGGTCTTCAGGTAGGGCAGCACCGGCCGCATCAGCGTCTCGACGGCGCCGGAGCGGGAGACGGCGGCGCTGACCAGCAGCGCCGCGGCGACGATCACCACCACGTCGTCGCTGAAGCCGGAAAAGGCCTGGTCGTAGGGGATGATGCCGGCGACCAGCCCGGCCAGCAGCGCCGACAGCGCCACCAGGTCATAGGGCAGCCGGCCCCAGATGAAGGCGAGGATGGTGACCCCGATGATGCCGAAGGCGAGCCCCTGGTCCAGCGTCATGCGGCGGTCGTCATGGTTGTGGGCTTCCTGTGGGCCGGGCGGGAACGCCGCGCGCACCATTTCGTTGCAGCCCGGACAGGGGATCGGCATGACCAGCGCGCAGCAATTCATCGGCCGGCTGATGGGCTTCGGCCGCAACCGCGACGGCCAGTTCCACGCCTTGCAGGAGGAAGCGCTGGCCGAGGCCGCGCCGCCGGAACCGCCGACCCGCCGCCACCGCCACGGCCCCGAACCGCAGCGCATCGTGCAGGAGGCGCTGGCCGCCAAGATACTCGGCGCCTGGCTTCAGAACCGGCACCAGACGCTGTTCCCGCTGACGCTGAACCTCGGCACGCTGGATGCCGCCGGCCGTGCGCTGCTGGTGCGGATGATGGTCGCGGCCGCCGATGCGGATGGCGGCATCGACGAGGCCGAACAGGACCGCATCGCGGCGGCGCTGGAGGCGATCGGCGGCGGCAAGGCGGAACGGGGCCTGCTGGCGGAGGCCATTGCCACGCCCCTGCCGCTCGGCGCGCTGCTGCACCAGGTGATGGAGGCGCGGCTCGGCCCGCATGCCTACGCCGCGTCGCTGCTGGCACTGGACCGGCGCAGCCGGGTGAACCAGGCCTGGCTGGACTACCTCGCCGCCCGGCTGGCGCTGCCGGAGGAGGTCACCGCCAGCCTGAACCGGCGCTACCGGGCCTGACCTCAGGCAGGCTCCTCCGTCACCTCGCGCAGAGCCTGCTGCAGGTGGCCGCTGTCCAGCAGCAGGCGGCGCGACAGGTCGCCGAGCGTGATCCAGCCCACCACCAGGCCCTGCGCGTCGCGCACCGGCATGCGGCGGATGTGGTGCGAGGCCATCAGGTCCATGGCCGCCTGCACGCTGTCATCCTCGCCACAGGCGAAGACCGGGCGGGTCATCACCTCCCGCACCCGCACCACGCTGCAATCCAGGCCCTTGGCGACGACGCGGTACAGGATGTCGCGGTCCGTCACCACGCCTTCCAGCCGGTCCGCGGTGCCGACCGGCACGGCGCCGACTTCCAGCTCGCCCATCATCACCGCGGCCTCGCTGACCGGCACATCCGCGGCCAGGAACTCGACGTCGCGGCTCATCACCTCGGACACCTTCATGGCGCGGTGCCGGAGGGCAGGCGCGCCGCGATCTGGTCCAGCAGGCGGGAAAAATCGACCGGCTTCGGGTGGTAGTCGTCGCAGCCGGCCTCCAGCGCCTTGTCGCGGTCACCCGCCAGCGCATGCGCGGTCAGCGCGATGATCGGGATGGCAGAGGTGCCCGGGTCCGCCTTCAGCGCGCGCGCGGCGGTCCAGCCATCCATCACCGGCAGGTTCATGTCGAGCAGCACCAGGTCCGGCCGGTCGCTGCGCACCATGTCGACGCCCGCCTGGCCGTCATGCGCCAGCACCACGTCGAAGCCGCGCCGGCGCAGGCGGCGGGACAGGAAGTCCCAGATCTCCTCATGATCCTCGACCAGCAGCAGCTTCGGCATCCTGTTCTCCCTTCCCGGCGATGCGGCGGAGTTCGTGCAGCAACTCCTCCGGCACGCCGTCTTCCGCCTGCACGATGCGGCGCACCTGGCCGCGCAGCCGCTCGCGTTCACCCGGGCGCAGCTCGCGGTCCGCGATGGCGATCACCGGGATGCCGCGCCACTCCGCCCGCCGGCGCATCGCCTGCAGGAAATCGAGCCCGCCGGGTTCCGGCGCCTGCAGGTCCAGCAATACCACCTGCGGCAGCGTCTCCGCCATGCGGCGCAGCGCCTCCGGCCCGCTCTCCGCCTCGACGACGGACCAGCCCTCCGGCTCCAGCATCCGGCGCAGCTCGTCCCGCGTCGCCGCATCGTGCTCCACCACCAGGGCAAGGCCCTGTGGCGCGCGGAACGGTTCGACCACGCGCTTCAGGCGCTGCCAGTCCACCGGCTTCGGCAGGTAGTCGGCGGCACCGAGCGAGAAGGCGAGGCTGCGTTCCTGCACGAAGCTGACCATGATGACGGGGATCTCCCGCAACTCGGCATCCGCCTTCAGCGCCGACAGCACCGCCCAGCCATCCATGCGCGGCATCATCACGTCCAGCAGGATGGCGGTGGGCCGGATGGCGCGGGCGACGCGCAGGCCCTCCGCGCCGTCGATCGCGGTGCGCACGGAAAATCCCTCGCGCAGCAGGAAGCGGGACAGCAGGTCGCGGGTCGGCGCGTCGTCGTCGATCACCAGCACCGTCGCGCCCTCGCCCTGCTGCGGCGCCGGCTCCTCGACCGGCGTGGCGGCGACGCGGCGCAGGTCGGCGGGCAGCGTCAGGGTGAAGGTGGAGCCCTGGTCCGGCACGCTCTCCACCGCGATGTCGCCGCCGAGCAGGTGGCTCAGCGCCTTGGTCAGCGCGAGGCCGAGGCCGGTGCCGCCGAAGCGCCGCGTGGTGGAGGCATCCGCCTGGCTGAAGCGGCGGAACAGCTTCTGCAGCTGCGCCTCCGTCATGCCGATGCCGGTGTCGCGCACGCGGAGTTGCAGCCGCGCGGGCGCCCCGGGCAGGCGGCGCGTGGACAGCGTGATGCGGCCGCCCTCGGTGAACTTCGCGGCGTTGCTCAGCAGGTTGAACAGGCACTGCCGCAGCTTGACGGGGTCCGAGTGCATCGCGCCCAGGCCACCCTCCGCCAGGTCCAGCACCAGCTCGTTGCCGTTGCGCTGGATCAGCGAGCCGACCGTCTCCGCCACCTCCGCCACCAGCGCGTCGGCGTCGAAATCCTCCGCCTGCACCTCCATCTTGCCGGCCTCGACCTTGGACAGGTCGAGCACGTCGTTGATGAGGTCGAGCAGGTGGCGGGCATTGCCGCGGATCTTGCGGATGTCCTCGAGCACCGCCTCCGCGGTCTCGACGCCGAGATCCTCGACCTCCTCCTCCAGCAATTCCGTGTAGCCGATGACGGCGGACAGCGGCGTGCGCAGCTCGTGGCTCATGTTCGCGATGAACTGGCTCTTCGCCCGGTTGGCTTCCTCCGCCGCTTCCTTGGCGGAGACCAGCTCCTCCTCGAAGCGGCGGCGGTCGGTGATGTCGACGATGGCGCCGATCATGTGCAGCGGCTGCCCACCGCGACCGCGCGTGGTCTCGCCCTTGCCGGAGATCCAGCGCACCGCGCGGTCATCGGCGCGGATCACGCGGAATTCGAGATCGACATCGCCGCCTTCCGCCGCGATGCGCGTCATCTCGACGCCGACGCGGTCGCGATCCTCCGGATGCACGAAATCCGCCACCGCCGCCTGCACGCCGCGCCGCGGCGACGTGCCGGCGGCCCCGACCAGCCGGAGAAATCCCTCATCCATCTCGAACGCGTTCGAGAAGATGTCCCAGCGGAAGGTCCCGGTGCGGGAGGCGAGCAGGGCGGCGCGCAGCCGGTCCTGGCTTTCGCGCAGCGCGCGTTCGGTGCGCCGGGTCTCGGTCACGTCCATGTGCAGCCCGACCCATTCGCGCAGGCTGCCATCCTGCGCCAGGATCGGCACGGCGCGCGCCATCATGTGCCGCCAGAGGCCGTCGTGCCGGCGCAGGCGGTGTTCCGCCTCGTACATGGCGCGCCCACCCAGCGCCTCCCGCCACGCCGCGATCGTCGCCTCCCGGTCCTCCGGATGCACCGCGGCGAGCCAGCCATTGCCCTCGTACGCCGCCGGCGCCTGGCCGGTGAAGCTGGACCAGCTCGCCTGGTCGCCGGTGAAGGCGCCGGACGCCGGCGTGGTCCAGACGATGGCGGAGGTCGCCTCGACAAGGGAGCGGAAGCGCTGCTCGCTGCGCCGCACCTCGCGTTCGGCGCGCTTGGCGTCCTCGATGTCCGTGGAACTGCCGAACCAGCGCAGCACGCGGCCACCGCGGCCCTTCAGCGGCACGGCGCGGGTCAGGAACCAGCGGAAGCTGCCGTCGCGGGACCGGATGCGGGCTTCCGTGGTGTAGGTCTCGCCGCGCTTCAGCGCCGCGCGCCAATCGGCCTGCATCGTCGGGCGATCCTCGGGGTGGATCACCTCCGCCCAGCGGTGGCCGAGGGCTGCTTCCGCCGGCAGGCCGCAATACTGCACCCAGCGCGCGTTCACGTAGTCCAGCCCGCCATCCGGCGCCGCGGTCCAGATCAACTGCGGGATGGAATCGGCCATGAAGCGGTACTGTTCCTCGCGCTCCCGCAGCGCCTGTTCGGCGTGGCGGCGGCGGATGAACTGGCCGATCTGCTGGCCGAGCGTCGCCAGCGCATCGCGCAGCTCCGCATCCAGCCGGATCGGCTCCCGGTCGAGGAATTCCAGCACGCCGAGGGTTTCCTCCCCCGCCTTCACCGGCACGCCGATCGCGGCCTGGCAGCCATCGGCAAGCGCCGCGGCACGGCGGGCGATGGAGGGGTCGGCGGCCAGCACCGGCACCAGTTCCGGCTGGCCCTCCGCCCAGACCCGGCCCGGCATGCCTTCCCCGCGCGCGAAGCGCAGCACCGGGGTCTGTTCCGCCAGGTTGGGGGCGCGGACGTTGGGTGCGGTCCAGGTGGCGGCAGGCGCCAGGGCGGCCTCCTCCAGATCCGCCGTCCAGAACACCCCGATGTTCCAGCCGAAGCCGGTGCCGATGGCCTGCAGGATGCGCGGCAGCGCGGCATCAAGTCCGGCTTCGCTCGCCAGCACCCGGCTGACGGCATACTGCACCGCCAGCCGCGCCTCGACATCCGCGCGGTCCGCCTGGTCGCGGAAGGTGACGATGGCGCCGAGCACCTCCCCGCCGCCCGGCGCACGGATCGGGCTGGCGGCGAATTCCGCGACGAGGAAGCTGCCGTCCTGGCGCCACAGCACCTCGTTCGCCAGCCGCACGCCGCGGCCGCTGGTCAGCACCTGGCGCAGCGGCCCGTCCGCGGCCGGCTGCGGGCTGCCATCGGCGCGGCTCTGCTGGATGCGGGCATGAAGGTCCTGGCCCACCAGGCCGGCGGCATCCTCGTAGCCCAGCAGGCGCAGCGCGGCCTGGTTGACGAAGGTGCAGGCGCCGGCGCGGTCGGTGCAGCAGACGCCGACCTCCATCGCCTCCAGCGCCAGCAGCGGCAGGTCCAGCACCGCGCCCTCGGCCTGCACGGTCAGTCTTCAGGCAGGGCGGGAAACATCGCGGCCAGCGCCGCGGCGTCGGGCGACGCCGAGCCCTCGAAGCTGGCGAGCACCGTGGCGAGGTCGGCGGGGCGCAGCTTCGCCTCCTCCTTCGCCCCGCTCGCGACCAGCCGCATCAGGTCGAGCACACGTTCGCGGGGCGGCAGCGCGACCAGGCGCTCCGCCTCCTCCCGGCTCGCGGCCGCCTGCCTGTCCGCCAGGTCGTCCAGCGCCTCCACCGGCAGCCAGCCGGAAGCGGGTTGGGTATCTCGTGCCATGGGGTCTCCTCCCCTGGTAAAGTCCGGCGAAGGGGCGTGGGTTCGCCCGGGCCGCAAATTCCATTCCGGTGTGGTGCGACGAACCCGGGGCCGGCTGGCTGATGACCTCGCTCGCCCCCTCCCCCATCATGGTCAGCCTGGTGCAGGCGGCGGCGATGCTGCCGGTGTTCCTGTTCGCCCTGCCCGGCGGCGCGCTGGCGGACATCCTGGACCGGCGGATGACGCTGATCGGCGCGCAGCTCTGGATCTCGCTCGCCGGGCTGGCGCTGGCGGGGCTCGCCTGGCTCGACATGCTGGGGGCCTGGGGGCTGCTGGCGCTGACCTTCGCCATCGGCGCCGGCACGGCGGTGATCTTCCCGACCTGGGCGGCGGCGACTCCGGAGTTGGTGCCGCCGGAGGACCTGGTGCAGGCGGTGGCGCTGAACGGCGTCGGCTTCAACCTGGCCCGCGCCCTGGGGCCGGCGCTCGGCGACTTCGTACTGGCGGCGGCTGGGCCCGTGGCGGCCTTCGGGCTGAACGCGCTGGCCTTCCTGGCGCTGCTGTGGGCGCTGGTGGCCTGGCGCCGGCCGGCACCGCCGAGCACCGGCCTGCCGCCGGAACGCCTGCCGGCGGCGGTGCGGGCCGGGCTGCGCTTCGCCGCCGCCTCCCCCGGCCTGCGCGCCGCGATCCTGCGCGCCTGCGCCTTCTTTTTCTTCGCCGCCGCCGTCTGGGCCCTGCTGCCGCTGCTGGTGCGGGAGGGGTTGGGCCTGGGGCCGGCCGCCTTCGGCACCATGCTCGGCCGGGCCGGCGCCGGGGCGGTGGCGGCCGGGCTGGCGCTGCCCTGGCTGCGCGCGCGGGTGCCGGAGGGGCGGCTGGTGTTCCTCGCCTCGCTGGCCGCCTACGCGGCGATGGCGGGGCTCGGCCTGGCGCGGCACTGGTCGGTCGCGGGGCCGGCGCTGCTGGTCTTCGGCGCCGACTGGCTGCTGGCCGGCAGCACGCTCGGCGCCGCGGCGCAGGTCAGCGCGCCGGGCTGGGCGCGGGCGCGGGCGCGGGCGCTCGGCATCTACCACCTGTCCTTCTTCGGCGCGCTGGCGGTGGGCTCCGCCCTGTGGGGCTGGGTCGGCATGCGTCTGAGCGTGCCGGCGGCGCTGCTGCTGTGTGCCGCGACCGGAGCCGCCACCGCCCTGCTGGTACGCCCCTGGCGGCTGGCGCGCTTCATGCGCCGCGGGCGCACCGAGGCGGCCAAGGCCGCCTTGCCGGACCCGGAGGCGCCGGCCGAGCACCTGCACGGCCTGCTGCACGAGGATTCCGGCCGGGTGCTGGAGGCCGTGCGCTACCGCATCGACGCTGGCGACCGGACCGCCTTCCTGGCGGCGATGCGGGAGGTGCGGGAGGTGCGGCTGCGGTCCGGCGCGCTGGTCTGGCGGCTGTACGAGGATGTGGCGCGGCCGGATCTCTGGACCGAGCTGTGGGCGATGGAAAGCTGGACCGACCACCTGCGGGAGGCGGCGCGGCTGGACGCGGCGGACCACGCCGCGCTTGCCGCCGCCGCGGCGCTGCACCGCGACCGCCGCCCGCCGGTGGTGACGCGCCACCTGCATGTGCCGCCTTGAAACGCCCGGCGGCGGCGCCGCCGTGAAACGCCCGGCGGCGGCGCGGCGTTGAGGCGGCAGGTCAGGCAAGGGAGGCGATGATGTCGGCAACCACTCCGCGCCCGGGCGACGACGCCCCGCCGGGCACGCCCGGCACCGGCGAGGACATCTGCCCGGATTGCGAGGGCACCGGCCGCATCGGCCAGCGCCGCTGCGAGACCTGCGGCGGGTCCGGCAAGGTGGACAAGGGGATCGGCGGCGGCTGACAGGCCGCGAAAAAAGCCCTCTCCACCCGCAGGGGGGAGAGGGTTGGGGTGAGGGGGGCGTGAAGGTTGTGAGCCTGTTCAGACGCTTGCACCTCCCCCTCACCCACAGGAAGTGGGCGCGAGGGCTTTTTCGGCGAATTTGCGCAGCCTGCTAAAGCAGCACCGGCCGGGCCTGGGGATTCCAGGACAGCCCGGCCGCCTTGAGCGACTCCGCCAGCATCGCCTGGTCCAGCCGCGCATGGCGGACCAGAAGCTTGACGTAGACGCCGAGGAAATCCGGCCCGTGCCCGGCATGCGGCGTGCCGTCGCCGGGGTCGGTCAGCGCATGCGCCATCTCGTGCAGCAGCACCCAGCTCGGCAGCGCATCGGGCGCCTCGATGGCCAGGCGGCTGCCGGTGGCGAGCGTGGCGCGCGTCGCCCGGCGGTGTCGCACCCTTGGCGGCCAGCGCAGGCCCTCGGACGCCCAGACATGGTCGACCAGCGCCTGCATCTGCGCGAAGGGCACCTCGGACCTGTCGAGCGGCGCCACCACCCGGTCCTCCCAGGCATAGACCCGGCGGGCGCGGGCGTCGGTCAACGCCGGGCGCGCGGCAGCGCCGGGGCTCCCGCGCCGGCACCGACCGGCCGTTCCAGCCCGACCCGGCCGCCCGCCGCCACGCCCTGCCGGAAGGCCGCGCCGTCGCTGACGCGCCGCGTGGTGGTGCGCGAGCGCAGGCGGATGCCGAGGCCGCGGAACGCCTCGCTCAGCCGCGCCTCCTTCGCCACCACCAGCGCGGTGCCGGCGCCGGAGGCTGCGTGCGCCGCTTCCTCCGCCTGCCGGCGATGCGCCGCGAGTTCGTCGAGGCGGTCGGAGACACGCTCCGCGAAGCCATAGCGGAAACTGCGCAGGCGCTGCTGCGGGGCGAGGCGGGAGCGGCGATAGGCCTCGCTGGCGCGGAACAGCGCCTCCTCGTGGTCCACGGCTCCGGCGACGACATGCAGCAGGTATTCGCCCATCAGCACGTCGGGCTCCAGCCCGAAGACGACGAACTGGCTGCGGCCGACCATCCAGCCGCGGGTTTCCGTCAGCCGCAGGATCGCCATGAAGATGATGCCGACGGCCTGGAGGCGCGCGCCGGTGATGACGACCTCGCGCTGGATGCAGGCTTCCTCGCGCAGCTCGACTTCGGACATGCCGAGGCCGTAGACCTCGAGCAGCTCGCCGACCTTCTGCGCGGCGAGCATGGCCTCGGCCTCGGAGCAGCCGCGATCCGTGGTCTTCGCGGCCAAGGCGCGGATGCGGGCCTTGACCTTTTCCAGCTCGGTCTGCTGGCGCGGCTGCATGGCCTAGCCCTGCCTCCCGGCATGGCGGGACACGCCCGCGCGTTCGCCGAACAGCCCACGCGGACGGGCGACCAGGATGGCGGCGATCAGCACGCCGATCAGCACCACCTGCAACGCCGCGCCGCGCGCCTGTTCGGCCTGCGGCAGCAAATCCCGCAGCAGGCCGCCGGACACCGTCCAGATGCCCCAGACCAGCACGGCGCCGGTGACGGCGCCGAGGTTGCGGCCGGACCCGCCGACGATCAGCATGGCCCAGATCTGGAAGGTCAGCACCGGGAGGAAATCCTCCGGCGCGATGTAGCCGACGAAATGCGCGTACAGCGCACCGCCGAGGCCCATCAGCATGCAGCCGAGAACAAAACTCTGCAGCCGGAACGCCATGGCGCGCTTGCCAAGCGAGGCGGCGGCGACCTCATCCTCCCGGATCGCGCGCAGCACGCGGCCCCAGGGGCTGGCGACCAGCCGTTCCAGCGCCCACCAGGCGAGGCCCAGCACCGCCAGCACCAGGCCGAGATAGGCCAGGTTCCAGGCCAGGCCGGAGCCGAGCGCCGCGAAGAAGGGCCGCGGGATGGACTGGATGCCAAAGGGTCCGCCGGTGAGCCACTGCGCGTTCAGCGCGACGAGCTGGATCACCACGGCGATGCCGAAGGTGGTGATGGCGAGATAATCCTCCCGCAGCCGCAGCGCCGCCAGGCCGACGACGAAGGCGGCGAACCCCGACGCCGCCATCGCACCCAGCCAGCCCACCGCGACCGGCAGCCCGCCCGATGTGGTCAGCAGGGCGGAGGCATAGGCACCGATCGCGACGAAGCCGGCGACGCCGACATTGAACAGCCCCGTGAACCCCCATTGCAGGTTCAGCCCCAGCGCCATCACCGCGAAGATGCCGGCGAAGGCGAGGAAGAAGGTGGCATAGGCGAGAAGGTCCATCAGGGCTTCTCCCCGAACAGCCCGTTCGGTCGCAGCAGCAGGATGGCGATCAGCACCAGGAAGGCGGTGGCCGCGCGGTACTCCGCGCCGAACAGCGGCACGGAGAGGCTCTCCGCCAGCCCCACGATGAAGCCGCCGAGCACCGCGCCCCAGACGCTGCCGATGCCGCCCAGGATGGCGGCGGCGAACAGCGGCAGCAGCAATTCGAAGCCGAGGCCCGGCCGGATCTGCCCGACCAGCCCGGCGAAGACGCCCGCGACGGCAGCCAGCGCCGCGCCGATGATCCAGGTGGCGCGCACCACCGCCGCGACATCGACGCCGGCGACGCGCGCCAGCGCCGGGTTCATCGCCGTGGCGCGCATGGCGCGGCCGAGCGTGGTGCGGGTCAGCAGGATGTGCAGGCCGACCACCACCGCCCCGGTCATCCCGATGACCAGCAACTGGTCCGGCGTGATGCGCAGCCCGCCCATCACGTCGCGCGGCACCAGCCGGATCGCGATCTGGATCTCCCGCGTGTAGTATTCGGGCAGCGTGCCGTACAGGAACTGCAGCAGGTTGCGCAGCGCCAGCGCGGCGCCGAAGCTGGCGATGACCAGCGTGATGGCAGCCCCCTTCTGGCGCAGCCGCTTGAACAGCAGCCAGTCCACCGCCAGCGCCAGCCCCGCGGTCAGTGCCGCCGCGATGACCATGGCCACAAGCAATTCCCAGCCGAAGGAGAACGGCCCGATCGGCTGCATCACGCCGCCGCCGGTTACCGCGACGACGAAGCCGAGCGCGGTCACGGCGAGGTAGGCGCCCCAGGTCAGGAACTCGCCCTGGCCGAAATTGGCGAAGCGCAGGATGGAGTAGGTCAGCGTCAGCCCGACCGCGCCGAGCGCGATGACGGACCCCACCACCAGCCCATCCGCCAGCAGTTGCAGCATCAATGGACCCCCAGATAGAGGCTGGCGAGACGCGGATCATCGGCGAGGTCGGCGGCGCGGCCGACCAGCCTCTCCCGGCCCTCCACCAGCACCACGGCGCGATCGGCGATGGCGAGGGCCGCCTTCACGTTCTGCTCGACCAGCAGGATGGTGACGCCGGCCTCGCGCACCGCGCGCAGCCGTTCGAACACCACGCCGACCAGCAGCGGCGACAGGCCGGCGGAGGGTTCGTCCAGCATCAGCACGCTCGGCGTCGCTACCAGCGCGCGGGCCACCGCCAGCATCTGCCGCTGGCCACCCGAGAGACGCCCGGCCGGGAGTTTCCGTTGTCGCTGCAAGTCCGGGAACAGCTCGAACATCCGGTCCAGATCGCCGCGCCGCGCCTTCGGCACCAGCGCGGCGGCGAGTTGCAGATTTTCCAGCACGCTGAGATTGGCAAAGATGTTGTCGGTCTGCGGCACGAAGCCGAGGCCCTCCTGCACCATCCGATGCGCCGGCACGCGGGTGATGTCGCGGCCACCCAGCAGCACGCGGCCGGACCAGATCGGCACCAGCCCTGCCGCCGCCTTCACCAGCGTGGACTTGCCGACGCCGTTGGGGCCGAGCAGCGCCACGATCTCCCCCGGTGCCACGGCCAGCGAGGCGCCGCGCAGGATCGGCAGGCCGGGCTCGTAGCCACCCTCGACGGCGGCGAATTCCAGCGCGGCGGTCATGCGCCGAGATACGCCTCGATGACGCGCGGATCGTGCTGCACCTCCTCCGGCGCCCCCTGCATCAGCAGCCTTCCCTGTGCCAGCACCATCACCGGGCGACAGAGGCGGGAGACCAGGTCCATGTTGTGCTCGATGATGAGGAAGCTGGTACCGGCCGCGTTCAGCGCCGCGATCTTCTCCATGATGGTGGCGAGCAGCGGCGGTGCGACGCCGGCGCCGGGTTCGTCCAGCAGGATCAGGCGTGGTTCCGCCACCAGCACGCGCGCCAGTTCCAGCAGCTTGCGCTGGCCGCCGGACAGCACCCGGGCGGGATCCTGCGCCAGGCGGGTCAGGCCGACGAAATCCAGCCAGTGCAGCGCGCGCTCCCGCAGGCGGCGTTCCTCGGCCGCGACGGCGCCGGGGCGCAGCCAGTTGGCCCAGAACCGCTCTCCGGCCTGCGCCGCGGGTGCCAGCATCACGTTTTCCAGCACCGTCATGGCCGCGAAGGGGCGCGGGATCTGGAAGGTTCGTGCCAGGCCGCGGCCAAAGATCTGGTCGGGGCGGAGGCCGTCGATGCGGCGGCCTTCCAGCGTGATCGTTCCGGCAGTTGGCCGCAGCGTTCCGGCCAGGCAGTTGAACAGCGTGGTCTTGCCGGCGCCGTTCGGGCCGATCAGGCCGGTGATGGCGCCCTGCGCCAGGGTGAAGGACACGTCCTGCACCACCGGCGGCCCGCCGAACGCCTTTCCCACGCCCTGCGCCACCAGCATCCAGCCGCCCTTCCCGCTGCGCCTCGCATCAACCTGCCGGCCGCTTCCCGGTCAAGGCCCATTCCTTTGGGGTCCGACTTGCGGCACGCCGCCCTTCCCCCTGATATGGCGCCAGGCACCGGGATGGGCGGGATGGACGACAGCTTCGAGCTTTGGGATCTGCGGGTGGAGGTGGTGGCGCCGCCGGGTGCGAAGCTGTGGTGCGGCGCCGCGCCCGGCGATCATTTCGAGGTTCATGGCGAGATGCTGCACCTGCCGCCCGGCCAGGGTTTTTCCCTGTACTCCCTCGCCGCCCTGCTGCCCCTGCTGCCGGCGAAGCAGCGGCCGAGCCATCCGCAGGACTGGATGACCACGGATGCGGAGGTCGCCTGCCCCGACCCCAACTGCCCCTCCCGCTTCCGCATCACCCGCACGGCGCTGCGCCGCTTCCGGCATGGCGACACCACCGCGGTGCCGGCGCCATGAGCGTCGAGCGCTTCGAACTGGCGCCGGGCTACACCATCTCCCGCCTGTTGCGCGGCGGCTGGCAACTGGCCGGCGGGCATGGCGAGGTCGAGCGTGCGCGCGCCATCGCGGACATGCAGGCCTTCGTCGATGCCGGCGTCACCACCTTCGACTGCGCCGACATCTACACTGGCGTCGAGGAGATGATCGGTGAGTTCCGCGCCGCCCACTCCCGCCGCGGCGAATTGCAGGTGCATACCAAATTCGTGCCGGACTGGTCCGACCTGCCGCGGGTGGACCTCGTCTATGTCACGCGCATCATCGACCGGTCCCTTTCGCGGCTGCGGGTCGACGCGCTGGATCTGGTGCAGTTCCACTGGTGGAACTACGCGGTGCCCGGCTGCATCGAGGCGGCGCAGCACCTGCACCGGCTGCAGGTCGCGGGAAAGATCCGCCACATCGGCGGCACCAACTTCGACACGCCGACCACGGCGGCGATGCTGGATGCGGGCGTGCCGATCGTCTCCATGCAGACGCAGTACTCGCTGCTGGACCGGCGGCCGGCGGGCGCGTTCTCGGCGCTGTGCGCGGAACGCGGCACGAAGCTGCTGTGCTACGGCACGGTCGCGGGCGGGTTCCTGTCCGCGCGCTGGCTCGGACAGCCGGCACCGGCCGAGCCGCTGGCGAACCGAAGCCTGGTGAAATATCGCCTGATCATCGAGGAGTTCGGCGGCTGGGACGCGTTCCAGGCGCTGCTGCGGGCGATGGACGGCATCGGGCGCCGGCACGGCGTCTCGATCACCGCCGTCGCCACGCGCTGGGTGCTGGACCAGCCGCATGTCGCCGGCGCCATCGTCGGCGCGCGCTACGCGGAACACCTGGCGGACAATCTCACCGTCTTCGACTTCGCGCTGGATGCCGACGACCATGCCGCGCTGGACGCCGTGCTGGCCCAGGCGCCCGGACCCGCCGGCGATACCTACGCGCTGGAGCGCGACCGCGAAGGACCGCATGGCCGCATCATGAAATACGACCTGAACCGTGACTGACGCCGAGACCTGCACTGGCGAGATCGTCGCCCTGCACCGGCTTTTCGAGACCTGGCTCGGCGCCCCCGGCCATGGCGATTTTTCACGATTTGAGGCCGCCTTCGCGCCCGGCTTCGCCATGGTGATGCCGGGCGGCGCGCGGCTCGACCGCGCGGCGGTGCTGGCCTTCCTGGAAGGCGCCCGCGGCGGAAGGGGCGAGGGCTTCCGCATCGCCATCGAGGACTGCTTCGCCCTGCACGAAGCCCCCGGCCTGGTGCTGATGCACTATGTCGAGCGGCAATGGCTGCGCGGCCAGGAGACCGCCCGCCGGGCCGCGGCGCTGTTCCGGACCGGCCCGGAGGGCCCGCGCTGGCTGTTCGTGCAGGAAACCTGGATCACACCACCGGTTTGATGCTGGACAGATTTTCACGCTGCCCGGACAGTGCGGCGAATCCGGGAGACCCACCATAATGCCGATCCTCCGCCGCACCGCGCTGGCCGCAGCCCTTGCCACCACCGCGCTGGCTGTGCCGGCCCCAGCCCAGGCTCAAACCCAGGCGCCCGCCTGCACCCATAATGTTGGCATGGTCGTCTCCCTCACCGGCCCGGCCGGGCGCTTCGGGCAGGCGGCGGCGAAATCGGTGGAACTCGCCTTTAACGAGCTGAACGCCGCAGCCGGGGCCCAGGGCATCGCCGGCTGCCGGCTCGGCTTCGACCTGCGGGACGCGCAGTCCCAGGGCAGCGTCGCGGTGGACCAGGCGCGGCAGCTGGTGGATCTGCGGCGCGTGCCGGCCATCATCGGCGGCATCATCTCCTCCGTCTCCATCCCGATCGTCACCAGCGTGACCGGGCCGGCGGGCGTGGTGCAGGTCTCGCCGGCCTCGTCCTCCCCCACCCTGACGCGGATGGCGACGGAGGGGCAGACAAGGGGATGGTTCTTCCGGACCATCACCTCGGACGCGCTGCAGGGCACGGCGGCGGCGCGCTACGCGATGGACCAGGGGCTGCGCAAGCTCGCCATCATCCATGTGAACAACGATTTCGGCGTGAACATGGTGGCGGAATTCCGCCGCGCCTATGTGGCACTCGGCGGCGAGATCATCTCCACCACGCCCTACAACCAGGGCCAGGCGAGCTACGCGCCGGAGGTTACCAATGCGCTGCGCAGCGACCCGCCGGCGCTGTACCTGGTGAGCTACCCCGGCGATGGCACCACCATCGCGCGCACCTGGATCCAGCAGGGCGGCCCCGCCACCTTCCTGCTGAATGACGGCATGAACAGCGCCGACTTCATCCGCGACGTCGGCCCGCGCTTCCTGAACAACGCCTTCGGCACCTCCTCCGGCACCGTCACCACGCCGTCGACCGAGTATTTCGCCCGCGCCTACCCCGCCATGTCCGGCGGCTTCGGCGCCGGCGCGCCGGCGGCGGACCGGGCCTTCGATGCGGCGGCGATCCTCGGCCTTGCCATCGCCAAGGCCGGCAGTTTTGCGGCCCCCGCGATCCGCGATGCCATCCGCGACGTGACGGCACCTGGCGGGACGGAAATCCATGCCGGGCCGGAAGGCTTCGCGCGTGGGCTGGCGGAGCTGCGAGCCGGGCGCGCCATCCGCTATGTCGGCGTCATCGGCGCGGTGGAGTTCGACGGCAACGGCGACATCACTGGCCCGTTCCGCAAGTGGCGCATCCAGAACGGCGAGATCACCACGGTCGGGCAGATGACGGTCGAGGAAGTGCAGGCGGTGCAGCGGCAGTTGCCGGCACGGTGACATAAGGCGGCGAGATCCCCCTCACCCCGACCCTCTCCCCCCGAGAGGAGCAGAAAGGCGCAGTCCTGCACACGATGACAAAGCTACCCCGCATCCTGCTGGCCCCCGGCCTGGAGGCCAGCCGCATCGTCACCGGCCTGTGGCAGGTGGCGGACCAGGAACGCGAGGGCCGCGTGCTGGACCACGCCGCCGCCGCCGCCGCCATGGCCGAATACGCCGATGCCGGCTTCGACAGCTTCGACATGGCCGACCACTATGGCGGCGCCGAGCAGATCTTCTCCCGCTTCCGCCTCGCGGACGGCCAGGCGCAGGTCTTCACCAAATGGGTGCCGACGCCCGGGCCGATGACGCGGGAGGTGGTGCGCGAGGGCGTCGGCCGCAGCATCGCGCGCCTCGGCTGCATCCCGGACCTGATGCAGTTCCACTGGTGGTCCTTCCACCACCCCGCCTGGCTCGACGCGCTGCGGGAGATGGCGGCGATGCGCGCGGAAGGCGCGCTGCACCACATCGGCGTGACGAACTTCGACACCGACCACCTGCGCGTCGCGGTGAAGCAGGGCATTCCCGTCGCCACCAACCAGCTCTCCTTCTCCCTGCTCGATCGCCGCGCGGCGGGCGACATGTCGGCATTCTGCCTGGCGCATGGCGTGAAGCTGCTGGCCTACGGCACGCTCGGCGGCGGCTTCCTGTCCGAACGCTGGCTGGGGCGGGAGGCGCCGGCGGAGATCGCCGACTGGTCGAAGATGAAATACCGCCGCTTCATCGCGGCGATGGGCGGCTGGGATGCGTTCCAGCGCGTGCTGCGCGCGGCGGGCGAGATCGCGCGGCGGCACGGCGTCTCGCTCAGCAACGTCGCGACGCGCTGGGTGCTGGACCAGCCGGCGGTCGGCGCGGTGATCCTGGGCGCACGGCTGACGGAGGCGGAACACCGCGCCGACAATCTGCGCCTGTTCTCCTTCGCGCTGGATGCGGAGGACCACGAACGGCTCGGCCACGCCTTCGCCGCCACCACGCCGATCCCCGGCGATTGCGGCGACGAATACCGCCGGCCGCCGTTCCTGACCGCCTCCGGCGATCTCAGCCATCACCTGGATTCCCTGCCGAAGGCCTACACCGCCACGGAGTTCCGCCCCGGACGCCTGCGCGTCGACAGCGGCAGCACCTGGGAATCGCTCTGCGGCTACAGCCGCGCGGTGCGCGTCGGCGCCCGCATCCTGGTCAGCGGCACCACCGCGACCCACACCGATGGCAGCGTCGTCTGCCCCGGCGATGCGGCGGGCCAGGCGGTCTATGTCCTCGACAAGGTCGCGGCCGCGCTGGAGGCACTCGGCGGCACGCTGGACGACGTGGTGCAGACCCGCATCTGGCTGCGCGACGCGAATGACTGGGAGGGCGTGGGCCGCGTGCATGGCCGCGCCTTCGCCACGGCGCGACCGGCCAACACGCTGGTCGAGGTGGCGCGGCTGGTCGGACCCTACCTCGTGGAGATCGAGGCGGAGGCGGTGGTCGACGCGGTCTAGGGCCGTTTCACCTGCGCCGTGCACAGATGAAACGGCCCTAGCTGTTGATTTGGCGCATTTTCCGAGCCGTCAGGCGTATCCGCCTGACTTGAAAATGCTCTAGCGGCCGTGCTGCTTGCGGCCCTTGAACTTCGGCCGCGGCATCTCCCCGCCGCCGGCCACCGCGCGAACACGGTCAGAGGGCTGCGCCGACAGCACCGCCTCGATCCATTCATTGAGCCGCCGGCTTTCCGCCAGCGCGCCGTCAAGGTCCCGGAAGGTCTGCGGGAAGCGCATCGCCATCCAGCGCCAGGCGACCAGGCGGCGATGCACGCGTTCCGCCA
Source organism: Falsiroseomonas sp. E2-1-a20 (assembly GCF_051433195.1). Taxonomy (NCBI): domain Bacteria; kingdom Pseudomonadati; phylum Pseudomonadota; class Alphaproteobacteria; order Acetobacterales; family Roseomonadaceae; genus Falsiroseomonas; species Falsiroseomonas sp. E2-1-a20. Next base: position 49,539 of record NZ_JBHMFT010000017.1, read on the forward strand.
GTTGCAGCGCATCCTGCCCGGCACGGTCCGGTGCCGGCAGGCGGCCGGCGAGTGGCGGCGCCACGGGCACCCCCATGCCCTGCGCCACCGCCCAGTCCGCCAGCCGCGCCACGCCCTGGTCCCGCGTGTCCACGGGGCACAGCGCATAGGTCCAGCGGTCCAGCAGCGGCAATTCCCGCACGCCATCGACGGCCGCCGCGATCTCGATCTGCGTCGAAAGGTCGCCGAGGCGGTAGTTCGGGTCGTCGCGCCGCAGCACGGAGCGTTCGATGCGCCGCAGCGTGCCGAACAGGCTCTCCGTGCCGATCTCGGCGGCGACGGCCGCGACGATGTCGGCATCGGGCGCCACCGGCGGGCGCAGATCCACCGGCGGGGTTGCGCCCGCCGCCAGGGCACGGCCGATCAGCGCCGGATCACCGCCGCCGGCCAGCACCGCGACCACGCCTTCCGCATGGGCGCCGCCGAAGCGCCCGGCGCGGCCGCCGATCTGCTTGATCTCCTGCACCGTCAACGGCCGGTCCTGCGTGCCGTCCCATTTGCTGAGCGCGGAGAACACCACGCGGCGCAGCGGGCCGATGTTCAGCCCCATGCCGATGGCATCCGTCGCCACCAGCACCTCCGCCTCCCCGTCCCGGAAGCGCCGCGCCTCCGCCCGCCGCACGGTCGGGCCGAGCGCGCCGTAGACCACCGCGACGCTGCGCCCGCGGCGCAGCAATTCGGCCCGCAGCGCGAAGACCTCCCGCCGCGAAAAGGCGATCAGCGCGTCGCCGCGGCCGATCTCCGCCAGCGGCACCGGGGTGCGCGCCGCCGTCAGCGGCCCCATGCGCTCCAGCCGCATCTCCTCCAGCGGGTCGCCGCACAATTCGGCGATCCGCCGCAGCATCGGCGCCGCATCCGGCGCGCCGAGCACGATGACGGTGCGCGCCGGCACGCCCATGATCGCCGCCGTCCAGGCCGGGCCACGGTCCGGGTCCGCCAGCATCTGCGCCTCGTCCACCACGGCGACGTCGACCGGCGTGCGGAACGGGCACATCTCGACCGTCGCGGCGGTGTGGCGGCTGCCGGGGCTTTCGATGCGTTCCTCGCCGGTGGACAGGGCGGTGGGCACGCCGAGCGCCTCCAGCGCCTCCCGGTATTCATGCGCCAGCAGCCGCAGCGGGCCGAGCGCCACGCCGGACTCGGCCTCCGCCAGGCGGGACAGGCCGAAATAGGTCTTTCCCGAATTGGTCGGGCCGAGGCAGGCGAGGATGCGGCGGTCCAGCGCGCGGGCGGTGGCGAAATGCGCGGCGTAGCGGTCCAGCCCGGCGATGCGGGCGATGGTGGCGTGGCTGGTGCGGCGCAGGTCCTCCCGCGGTGCGGCCGGCACGCCAGCGGGGCCGCGCGGCGCCGCGGGCGCGCGCCAGGACCGCGTCGTGGGGGCCAGGGCGCGCAGTACCGCCGGGTCGAATTCCGGTACGCGGATGCGGCGGCCGCGGCGGCGGACCAGGACGTGGCGTGCGATCGGCAGGCGGCCCTCGGCGACCCAGGCCTCCGCCTCGGCGGGCGAGCAGCCGAGCAGGGCGGGCAGCGCCTCGGCGCCGACCAGGGAGGCCTCCCACTCCTTGAGCCGCGCTTCCTCCGCCACCGTGGTTTCCCGCGCTGCGCGGGCCGCCTCGCGGCGCGCGGTGCGGGCGCTGCGCTCGGCGGCGACAGCGCGGCGGGCGAAGGCTTCGGCCTCGGCGGCCGGCATGGCGACGGCCTCGGACACCAGCATGGCGCAGTGCCCGATGGCGTCCAGCGTCGGCTCCCCGCCGGCGGGTCGCGGCAGATCCTCCAGCGCCACGGCCAGCGCGGTTGCGGCGGTGCCATGGCCGCCGAGGCGGGCGAGCACGGCCTGGCGCAGCGCCTCCCGCAGCGCGGGCTCGTCGGGGTCCGGATCGGTGATGGAGGCGGCGGCGGCGTCCAGGTCCTCGGTGCGCGCCGGCAGGGCAGCGGCCTGGCGCGCCAGCTCGCCGATCCGGCGGCGCCAGGTCCGGCGGCGGAGCGCGAAGACCGCCTCGCGCAGCACCTCGGCGGAGGAAGGCGCGGTGCCGCCCAGGGCACGCAGCAGCGCCGGACGCTCGGCGGCCGCCAGCGTCAGCCCGGCGTCCCGGGCCAGTTCATCGAGGCTGTCGTCGGTCGGGATGGCATCGGACGGGTCGGCCGGCATCGGGTCTCCTCGGGCGCCAAGCGCGCGCCGGATGCCGCGGTTGCCGGCGCTCGGCCATCGGGACGGGACCGAACAGGATCAGATGGGTGGCGGACCCGAAAGGATTCGAACCTTCGACCTCTGCCTTCGGAGGGCAGCGCTCTATCCAGCTGAGCTACGGGTCCTTGCCGCGATCCTCATAGCGTGCCTGCGGCGCCCGGGAAAGGCCCGGCTGCGGCAAATGGCGCGGCGGCAGGTTGCGCCCCCGGCACGGGGCCCCCATCATCGCCGCGGCGCCGTCTTGAGCCCTTTCCTCGCGAGAAACCCCACGTGAAGCCCCAGAACGACCTGCTCTCCGCCACCGGCACCACCATCTTCACGGTGATGTCGGCGCTCGCCACGGAACATGGCGCCATCAACCTCGGCCAGGGCTTCCCGGATTATGACGGGCCGGAGGATGTGATCGAGGCCGCCGCCGCCGCGCTGAAGGACGGCCGCAACCAGTACCCGCCGATGACGGGCCACCCGGACCTGCGCCAGGCCGTCGCCGCGCACAACCGGCGCTTCTACGGGCTGGAGGTCGATCCGAATGCGGAGGTCATCGTCACCTCCGGCGCCACGGAGGCGATCACCGCCTGCCTGATGGCGGTGCTGAATCCGGGCGACGAATGCGTGCTGATCGAGCCGCTGTACGACACCTACCTGCCGGTGGTGAAGCTGCTGGGCGCGATTCCGAAGCTGGTGCGGCTGACGCCGCCGAAATGGGAACTGCCGCGCGCCGAACTGGCCGCCGCCTTCGGGCCGAAGACCAAGGCCATCCTGCTCAACACGCCGATGAACCCGACCGGCAAGGTGTTCACCCATGCCGAGCTCGCCTTCATCGCGGACCTGGTCGAGCGCCACGACTGCTACGCCATCTGCGACGAGGTGTATGAGCACCTGACCTTCGACGGCTGGAAGCACGTGCCGCTGATGACCCTGCCGGGGATGCGTCCGCGCTGCATGCGGATCGGCTCGGCCGGCAAGACCTTCAGCCTGACCGGCTGGAAGATCGGCTACGTCACCTGCGACCGGACGCTGGCCGGCAATGTCACCAAGGCGCACCAGAACCTGACCTTCACCACGCCGCCCAACCTGCAGCGCGGCATCGCCGTCGGCCTGGCGAAGGACGATGCCTATTTCGCCGGCCTGTCCGCCAGCCTGGAGGCGAAGCGGGACCGGCTGGCGGCGGGGCTGGCGCGGCTCGGCTTCGGCGTGCTGCCGACCCAGGGCAGCTACTTCATCACCACGGATTTCCGCCCGCTCGGCTTCAACGGCGACGACGTGGCCTTCTGCCGCGCGCTGACGGTGGAGGCGAAGGTCACGGCGATTCCCGTCACGGCATTTTACGCCAGTACCGACGCACCCAGCCACTACGCCCGCTTCGCCTTCTGCAAGGGCGATGAGGTGATCGATGCCGCCCTTGCGCGGCTGGAGGCCTGGATCTCCAGCCGCACAGGTGCCGCGCGCAGCGCGGCAGGTTGACGCCGAGCCCCGGCTCGCCGTATCACCCCGCGCCCGGGGGCAACCCCGGTGCAGGCGTGTGGCGGTCGTAGCTCAGCAGGTAGAGCGCCAGGTTGTGGTCTTGGATGTCGCGGGTTCGAGCCCCGTCGATCGCCCATCCCCCCTCACCCGGGGGTCCACACGTCCCAGGAAAGAAAATCCATGCAGATCCGCCTCGATGGCCGTGTCGCCCTGATCACCGGGGGCTCGAAGGGCCTCGGCCTCGCCATCGCCGAACATTTCTGCGAGTCCGGCGCGGCCGTGGCGCTGGTGGCGCGGGGCGAGGACGCCCTGGCAGCGGCCAAGGCGCGCATCGCGGGCAGGTTCCAGGGCGCGCGGGTGGCGGCCATCTCCGCCGATGTCGGCACCGCGGAAGGCTGCGCCCGTGCGGCCCGGCAGGCGGCCGCCGAGCTCGGGCCGATCGACATCCTGGTGAACAATGCCGGCACCAGCCAGCGCGGCCCCTTCATGGAAGTGGATGACGCGCTGTGGCAGGCCGACCTCGACCTGAAGCTGTTCGCCGCCATCCGCCTGACCCGCGCCGTCTGGCCCGGCATGCAGTCGCGCCGCTGGGGCCGGATCATCAACGTGCTGAACACCGGCGCCAAGGCCCCCGCCGCCGGCGGCGCGCCCACCGCCGTGTCGCGTGCCGCCGGCATGGCGCTGACCAAGGTGCTGGCCGGCGAAGGCGCGCCGCACGGCATCCTGGTGAACGGCATGCTGGTCGGCATCATCGAGAGCGACCAGTGGGTCCGCCGCCACGCCGCCGACCCGCGCGGCATTTCCTGGGAGGACTGGAAGGCCGAGCAGGGCAAGGCCGTGCCGCTCGGCCGCATCGGCCGCGCGGAGGAATTCGCGGCGATGGCGACCTTCCTCGCCTCCGACCAGGGCGGCTACATCACCGGCACCGCCATCAACGTGGACGGCGGCCGCAGCCCTGTGGTGTGAGGCGCCTCAACCGGGCTTGCCGACCAAGCAGAACATCGCCCCCTGCGGGTCCAGGCCGATGACGATCTGGTCGCCGCCCGGCACCTCCACCGGGCCATGCAGCAGGGTGGCGCCGGTTTCCGCCATGCGCCGCACCGCGGCATCGATGCCGGGCACCTGGAAGTAGAAGCGCCACATCGGCTTCGCATCCGCCTGGCGTTGCATGATGGCGCCGAAGGCGCGGCCCTCCAGCTCCATGAGCTGGTAGGTGCCCATGGCGCCCATCGGCAGTGTCTCGCCGCGGGTCCAGCCGAAATGCCGGGCATAGAAGGCCAGCGCCCGGTCCATGTCGGCGGCACCCAACTCATTCCAGGCGCAATGGCCGATGGCGTCGGGGGCGAAGCTGGTGCTGGCGCGGTCGCTGGCGCCGCGCATGACGTAGAAGGGCGCGCCATCCGGGTCCGCCACCATGGCGATGCGGCCGACGCCCGGCAAATCCCGCGCCGGCATCTGCACCGCCCCGCCATCCGCGACGATCGCCGCCACCGTGGCGTCCACATCCGCGACGCCGAGATAGCCGAGCCAGACCGGCGCGACGCCCGCCGGCGCCTGCATCAGCCCGGCGATTCCGTCCTCGCCATGGGTCAGGATCTCGTAGCCCGGCTGGCCCTCATGGCCGGTGGCATGCCAGCCGAGCAGGCCGCCATAGAAGCGCCGCGCGGCTGCGGTGTCGCTGGTCAGCAGCTCATACCAGATGAAGCTGCCATGGGGGTTCGGCATGGCGCGCGCTCCCGCTCAGGCGTCGAGGATGGGCTGGAAGCCGCCGAAGATCATGCGCTGCCCGTCGAAGGGCATCGTCATGTCGCGCATCCGCGGATCCTCCATCATCCGCTTCATCCCGGCATCACGCACTGGCTTGGAGGGCCATTCGATCCAGGAGAAGACGACGACCTCATCCGCCTTGGCCTGCACGGCGCCCCTGAAGTCGGTGACCTTGCCATCCGGCACGTCGTCGCCCCAGCATTCCACCACGCGGAGCGCGCCGTATTCCTTGAACAGCGGCAGGGCCGCGGTGGCGTGGTCCAGGAAGGCCTGGCGATTGGCGGCAGGCACGGCGGCCAGGAAGCCATCGACGTCGTTCATAGGATCATCCCTATAATTAACTAATTGGTTAAGCATAGGGATACAGCAGGGCGCCCGTCCAGTCCTGGCTGAACACGGCTGCTTGAAGATGGGCGGCGGCCGGCTTCAGCGATTGATGAGCTACCTACCAGAAGGTAGATTCTGTTCATGAGCGCCGAAACGACACGGGACCGGTTGATGCTGGCGGCGGAGCGGATCATCCGCAGCCGCGGCTACAGCGCCTTCAGCTATGCCGACCTGTCGGAGGCGGTGGGCCTGCGCAAGGCCAGCATCCACCACCACTTCCCGGCCAAGGCCGACCTCGGCGCGGCGCTGGTCGAGGACTACATCGCGCGCTTCTGCGACCTGCTCGCCGACATCATCGATGCGGAGCAGACCGCGCCCGGCCGGCTCGCCCGCTACGGCGCGATCTACGAGGCGGGTCTGCGGGACGGCATGCTGTGCCTCTGCGGCATGCTGGCCGCGGAGGCGACCGTGCTGCCCGAGCAGGTTCGTCATCGCATGGGCGCCTTCTTCGCCGCACAGCTCGACTGGCTCGAGCAAGTCCTGGCCCAGGGCCACACGGCGCGGGAGGTGACGTTGCGTGGCCCCGCGCGGCGTGCGGCTGAACATGTCCTGTCCACCTTGCAGGGCGCCAGCCTGGTCGGCTGGGGAACCGGCAACCCGGACCTTGCTGCCCGTGCCGTCGAGGACCTGCTCGCCTCGCTCCGAGGCTGACTTCGCCTTGTCCATTGAATCTACCAACCAGTAGGGAGACACCATACCTGACTTCACGAACACCCACACCCTGATCACCGGCGGCGCCAGCGGCATGGGCAAGGCCACGGCGCGCCTGCTGCTGGAAGGCGGCGGGAAGGTCCTGCTGCTGGGCCGGAACACGGACCGGCTGGCGGCCGCCGCCGCGGAACTCCGCCCCCTGGGCGCCGTCGCCATCACCGTTCTCGACCTTGCCGATCCCGCCGCAGTCGAGGCCTTCGCGGCGCGCATCGCCGGCGAACATGGCGACCTGACCGGCCTGGTGAACGCGGCGGGGGTGTTCCTGCCGAAGTCGTTCCTCGACCATGGGCCCGCCGACTACGACCTGTATCTCGCGCTCAACCGCGGCACCTTCTTCCTGACCCAGGCCGTGGCGCGGGCCATGGTCGCGCGGGGCCAGGGCGGCAGCACCGTGAACATCGGCTCGATGTGGGCGCGGCAGGCCGTGGCGGCGACGCCGTCCTCGGCCTATTCGATGGCCAAGGCCGGACTGCATGCCATGACGCAGCACCTGGCGATGGAACTCGCGACCCACCGCATCCGGGTCAAAGCGGTCTCCCCGCCGTGGTGGAAACCCCGATCTACGAGGGCTTCATCCCGCGCGAGCAGGTCCATGCCGCGCTGCAGGGCTTCAACGGCTTCCACCCGATCGGGCGGATCGGCACGCCGGGGGATGTCGCCGGCGTCATCGCCTTCTTCCTGTCCGGCCGCGCGGACTGGGTCACCGGGGCGATCTGGGATGTCGATGGCGGCGTGATGGCGGGCCGGAACGCCTATAGCGGCTGAGCAGCCGGGCGGCGGCACGCCGGAAGCGTGCCGCCACTGGTCTGGAGTGTGATCGTCTGAGGTGGAATCGCCGAAAGGCGTGAATCACACGCAAAAACAATAAGCTAGAGGCTGTCTGGTGCTTCTGTCAGCACCTGACAGGCTCTAGCAGGCTGCGAAATTCGCCGAAAAAGCCCTCTCCCCCACTTCTTATGGGGGAGAGGGCTTTTTCCGCAGCCTGCTAGACGTCCAGGTTCGCCACCTTCAGCGCGTTGCCGACGATGAACTCGCGCCGCGGTTCCACGACGTCGCCCATCAGGGTGGAGAACACCTGCTCCGCATCCTCCACATCCTCCACCCGCACCCGCAGCAGGGTGCGGACGGCGGGGTCCAGCGTGGTCTTCCAGAGCTGGTCGGGGTTCATCTCCCCGAGGCCCTTGAAGCGCTGGATGGTCAGGCCGCGGCGGCCCTGCGCCAGCACGCGGTCGAAGGCCAGCAGGGGGCCGTGCTGCGTCGTCTCGTTCGCATCGAAGGCCAGCATCGCCGGGCCGGCGGCGTAGTCGCGGGCGAAGACGTCGCGGCGCTCATCCAGCCAGCGCGCCTCGGCGCTGCGCAGCGCCGCCGGGTCCAGCGCGTGGCGTTCCGTCACGCCGCGCACCACGCGGAACAGGTTCAGGCCGGAGCCATCCGCCGTTGCCTTCCAGCCGCGTTCGGAGGGTGCCGCCAGCGCGTCCAGCCGCTGCGCCAGCAGGGCGGCGCCTGCCAGCGCCCGGTCCACGTCGGGCGTCAGCGCGCCAGCCACCGCGGCCTGCTCGATGATGCCGGCCGGCACCTGGGTCGCGAGCCGCCGGATGCGGGACGCCACCTGGCGCAGCCGCTCCACCTCCTCCCCCAGTTCGTCGCCGGCCAGCAGGCGCCCATCCGCGAAGCGGATGCGCGCGCCGGACAGCGCCTTCTCGAGAAGGAAATCCTCGAGCGCCCGGTCATCCTTCAGGTAGCGCTCGTCATTGCCGCGCTTGGCCCGGTACAGCGGCGGCTGCGCGATATACAGGTGGCCCCGGTCGATCAGGGACGGCATCTGGCGGAAGAAGAAGGTCAGCAGCAGGGTGCGGATATGGCTGCCGTCGACATCCGCGTCCGTCATGATGACGATGCGGTGGTAGCGCAGCTTGTCGGCCGAGAAGCCGCCCCGATCCTCCGGTCCCGGCCCGATGCCGGTGCCGAGGGCCGTGATCAGCGTGCCGATCTCGGCGGAGGACAGCATCTTGTCCATCCGCGCCCGCTCGACGTTCAGGATCTTGCCCTTCAGCGGCAGGATGGCCTGGAAGCGCCGGTCGCGGCCCTGCTTGGCGGAGCCACCCGCGCTGTCACCCTCGACCAGGAAGATTTCCGATTTTGCCGGGTCTTTTTCCTGGCAGTCGGCCAATTTCCCGGGAAGGGTCGAAATGTCCAGCGCGTTCTTGCGGCCGACCTTGTCGCGCGCCAGCTGCGCCGCCTTGCGGGCGGCGGCCGAGAGCACGACCTGCTCCAGCACCAGCTTGGCTTCCTTCGGATGCGTCTCGAACCAGTGCGACAGCGCATCGGCGACCGCCATCTGCACCACCGGCTGCACCTCGGAACTGACGAGCTTGTCCTTGGTCTGGGAGCTGAACTTCGGGTCCGGCACCTTCACGGAGAGGACAGCGGTCAGCCCCTCCCGCATGTCGTCGCCGATCAGCTCGACCTTTTCCTTCTTCGCCAGGTCCTCGGCATACTTCATCACGATGCGGGTCAGCGCCTGCCGGAACCCAGCCTGGTGGCTGCCGCCGTCGCGCTGCGGGATGTTGTTGGTGTAGCAGAGCGCGACTTCATGCGGGCTCGAGTTCCACCACATCGCCAACTCGACGCGGATGCCCTCGGTGGCCTTGGTCACCAGGCTGATCGGCGGCTTGAAGATCGGCTCCTTGCTGCGGTCCAGCCATTCGACGAAGGCGACGAGGCCGCCCTTGAACTCGAAATGCGCTTCCACCGCCGGCACGTGCCGGTCGTCGCGCAGCGAGATCTTCAGGCCGGAGTTCAGGAAGGCGAGTTCCCGCAGCCGGCGTTCCAGGATCGGGTATTCGTATTCGGTCTTGGTGAAGGTGCTGGCGGCCGGCTTGAAGGTCACCTGCGTGCCGTGCATGTGCGCCGACTCGCCGGTGATGGTCAGCGGCTGCACCGTGTCGCCATGCTCGAAGCGGATGAAGTGTTCCCGCCCGTCGCGCCAGATGCGGACTTCCATCCACTCGGACAGCGCATTCACCACCGCGGCGCCGACGCCGTGCAGGCCGCCGGAGACCTTGTAGCTGTTCTGGTTGAACTTGCCGCCCGCATGCAGGCGGGTCAGCACAACCTCGGCGGCGGAGACGCCTTCCTCCGCATGCATGTCCACCGGGATGCCGCGACCGTCATCGGTGACGGTGACGCTGCCATCGCCGTTCAGCACCACGTCGCAGCGGGAGGCGAAGCCGGCCTGGGCCTCGTCCACCGCATTGTCGATGATCTCGAAGGCCATGTGGTGCAGGCCGGAGCCGTCATCGGTGTCGCCGATATACATGCCCGGCCGCTTCCGCACGGCCTCCAGGCCACGCAGCACGGTGATCGAGGCGCTGTCATAGGTGTCGGCGCCCGGATTAGGGTCGCCATTCCCGAAAGACGGGGGGTTCGCCTGCCCGGGAACCGGCGGGTTCGGCGGGGTGGCGCGCGCGGCGGCGTCGGACATGCCGGCGGAGGCTCCTGAAATGCGGCTTGAAACCCTGCCTATATAGGGATTCACGCGGGTTGGGGCACGGGGTAATTCGGCATCGGGTCCAGGCCCTCGGGCGTCGCCGCGAAAACCTCGGCAACGCCCTGGAGAGGGCTGAAAATATCCGCTTCCGTCCCGGTCAGGAAGACCTGGGCCGGCGATTGTGCCAGCGCCGCATACAGCGCCTGCCGCCGCGCCAGGTCCAGATGCGCCGCGACCTCGTCCAGCAGCAGCAGCGGGGCGAAACCGCGCGCGGCGCCGATCAGCGCGGCATGCGCCAGGACCACCGAAACCAGCAGCGCCTTCTGCTCCCCGGTCGAGCACAGCGCCGCCTCCAGCCCCTTGGGCAGGTGGACCAGGTCCATGTCGGTGCGGTGGGCGCCATGCGCGGCGCCGCCGGCCGCGGCATCCCGCGCCCGGCTGGCGGCCAGGTCGGCGCGCAGCCGGTCCTCCAGCGCCAGGGCCGGTGTTTCATCCAGTGCGGCGGCCAGCGGGCAGACCAGGTCGAGCCGCGCCGCCGGGAAGGCGCCGGTGGCGGTGCCGGCCGCCAGCAGCAGGTTCAGCCGCTGCGCCAGGGACCGGCGGGCGGCGATGGCGGCGATGCCGTGGCGCGCCATGGCATCCTCCAGCGCCGCCAGCCAGGACGCATCCCGTCTGCCCTCCCCCAGCAGGCGGTTGCGGCCGGCCATGGCGGTGTCATGCGCCGCGACCTCCCGCGCATGGCCGGGGTCCAGCGCCCAGACCAGGCGGTCCAGGAAGCGGCGGCGGCCGCTGGCACCTTCCTGGAACAGGCGGTCCATCTGCGGGGTCAGCCAGACGGCGGCGGCGCGGCCGGCGAGGTCCGCCTGGCTTTTCGCCGGCTCGCCATCCACCAGATAGCGGCGCCGGGTCGGGTCGGCGGCGTCGCCGATGGTCCCGGTGCCGATCTCGGTCGGGCCGTCCGGCCCCTCGAAGGCGCCGAAGGCGGCCCAGGGCCGGGACGCCTCCCCGCCGCCACGCCGGCCGATCTCGGTGGCGCGCGCGCCGCGCAACCCGCGGCCGGGGCCGAGCAGGCTGATCGCCTCCAGCAGGTTGGTCTTGCCGACGCCGTTCGGCCCGGCGATCGCCACGATGCGACCCTCGAACCGCTGTTCGAAGCTGGGGTAGGACCGGAAATCCGTCAGGCGGAGGCGCGTCAGGCGCAGCGTGGGGGCGGGGGTCAGATGGGTCTTCCCGGCGTGGCGGCCTGCGCAGGGATTAGGGCGAACGAAGGCGGAACGTCAAGCCACGCCTCGCCAGGCGGCGCCGGACATGGGATGTCCCGCCCATGTCGCCCGCCCGCCTCGCCTGCCTCCTGGTCCTGCTGGCCGCGCCCGCCTTGGCCGAGACGCGCCCGCCCGCCTGCCTGTTCCCGCGCGGCGGCGACACGCCGGATGCCGCCTGCCTGGAGCTGTTGGGCAGCCTCGCCGAGGCCTGGAAGGCCGCGCCTGGCCGCATCCGGGTGGAGGGCCACGCCCAGGACCAGCAGGGGCCGCGGCTCGATGGCCTGCTCAGCCGGCGCCGCGCCGTGGCGGTGGCGGAGGCGCTGGAGGGCCTCGGCGTGCCGCCCGGCCGCATCGAGGCGGTGACCCCGCCGGCCGAGCAACGCGATCTGCGCAGCCGGATCGACCCGTTCAGCCGGCGCGCGGAAATCCACCTGCTGCCCTGAGGCCGCCACCGACCGTTGCCATCCGATACCAAGGCTGTCGTTGACCACCCTGCCGCACCGCACCAGATAGGCGATGCGCCGGGCAGCCGGCACACAGGGCACGCGGCTGGACTTCCCCGGCACGGCGTGCCGGAATCCGATATGTTCGACAGCAGGATCACCCCCGACCCGACCGCCCGCGCCACAGCCCCTCGGGGGCGCCGCCGCGGCTGGCTGCTGCTCGGCCTGCTGCTGGCCCTGCTGACCGCCGGCGGGATCTGGGCGCTGCGCGAGCGTGCGCCTGCCAACGTTCCTGCCGCAACACAGGCAGCCGGCCCTGCACCCGTGCTGACCATCGCCCTGGCCACCGCCGCCACCCGCCCCGTCGCCACCTCCGTCACCGCCGACGGCTCCGTGGTGGCGTGGCAGGAACTGGCGCTCGGCGCCGAGATCGGCGGCCTGCGCCTGGTGGAAGCCCCGGTCGAGGAAGGCCAGTCCGTCCGCGCCGGGGACCTGCTGGCGCGCCTGGATGACGGCGTGCTGGCCGCCCAGGCGGCGCAGGCGGAGGCCGCGATCCTGGAGGCCGATGCGGCACGGGATCTGGCGGTGGCCGACCTCGCCCGCGCCGAATCCCTGGTCCGCACGCAGAGCGCCTCCGTGCAGGTGGCCGAACAGCGCCGCGCGGCCGCCCTGCAGGCCGAGGCCCGCCTCGCCTCCGCCCGCGCCCGGCGGGACGAGGCGGTGGCGCGGCTGGCGCAGACCCGCATCCTGGCGCCCACCGATGGCATCGTCGCCCGTGTCACCGCCCGCATCGGCGCCGTCACCGGCGCGGGGCAGGAGATGTTCCGCATCCTGCGCGACGGGCGGCTGGAACTGGATGCCCGCGTGCCCGAACTCGACCTCGCCGCGATCCGCCCCGGACAGGCGGTGACGGTGCGGCATGGCGGCGCCAGCATCGCCGCCGAGGTGCGCGCCATCGCCCCGCTGGTGGCGCCCGAGACTCGGCTCGGCATCGTCCATGTCGCGCTGCCGGCGGATTCAGGCCTGCGCCCCGGCATGTTCGCCGCCGCCGAGATCGCAGGCCCGGTGCGGCAGGTGGTGATGGTGCCCGCCGCCGCCGTGGTGTTCCGCGACGGCGCGCCGCAGGCCTTCGTGTTGCCCGACGGCACCGACCGCGTCCGCATCCGCCGCCTGGTCGCCGGCGAACGGCAGGACGGGATGGTGGAGATCCGCGAGGGGCTTGAGCCCGGCGAACGGGTCGTCGTCACCGGCGCCGGCTTCCTGGCCGATGGCGACCTGGTGCGCGTCTCCCCATGATCGAGGAGAAGCACCGGAACATCTCCGGCTGGGCGATCCGCAACCCGGTCGCCACCGCCGTGATCTTCCTGCTGCTGACGGTGGCGGGGCTGTTCGCCTATCCGATGCTGCGCATCAACAACAGCCCCGACATCGACCTGCCGGCCGTCGTCGTCTCCGTCGTGCAGTCCGGCGCCGCGCCCTCGGAACTCGAAAGCCAGGTGACGCGGCGGGTGGAGGATGCGGTCGCCGGCCTCGGCGACGTCAAGCACATCACCTCGACCGTCGTCGATGGCAGTTCCACCACCGTCATCGAATTCGCGCTCGGCAAGAACATCGACCGCGCGACCAACGATGTGCGCGACAAGATCGCGCAGATCCGCAGCGACCTGCCCGCCAGCATCCGCGACCCGGTCATCACGCGGGTGGAGGCGACCGGCGGCGCCATCGTCACCTTCACCGTCGCCTCCCCGCGCATGACGGTGGCGGAACTCAGCTGGTTCGTCGACGACACCATCGCCAAATCCATGCTGTCGGTCAGCGGCGTGGCGCAGGTCAACCGCGTCGGCGGGGTGGAGCGCGAGATCCGCGTGGCGCTGCGGCCGGACCGCCTGCTGGCGCTCGGCATCACCGCCAACCAGGTGAACCAGCAGCTGCGGGAGCAGAACATCAACCTGCCCGGCGGCCGCGGCACCGTGGGCAGCGGCGAGCAGACCATCCGCACCCTGGGCTCCGCGCCCAGCGTGGAGGCGCTGCGCGAGCGCAGCATCATCCTGCCGAATGGCCGCACCGCGCGGCTCGGCGAACTGGCCGAGGTCGAGGACGGCACGGCGGAGGTGCGCACCGCGGCGCGGCTGGATGGCCGCCCGGTGGTGGCCTTCGAGATCCTGCGCACCCGCGGATCGTCGGAGGTCCGTGTCGCCGACGGCGTCATGGCGCGCGCCCAGCGCCTCATGGCCGAGCATCCGGAGGTGACGATCACCCCCGTGACCTCCACCGCCGTCTTCGTCCGCGCCGGCTTCCACGCGGCGGTGGAGGCGCTGGTCATCGGCTCGATCCTGGCGATGATCGTGGTCTGGCTGTTCCTGCGCGACTGGCGCGCCACGATCATGGCCTCCATCGCCATGCCGCTGTCGCTGATCCCGACCTTCTTCGTCATGCAGATGCTCGGCTTCTCGCTGAACAACGTCACGCTGCTCGGCCTGACGCTGGTGGTCGGCGTGCTGGTGGACGATGCGATCGTCGAGATCGAGAACATCGTCCGCCACATCCGCCAGACCCCGGGCATCAGCGTCTACCGCGCGGCGCTGGATGCCTCCTCCGAGATCGGGCTGGCGGTGGTGGCGACGACGGCGACCATCCTCGCGGTCTTCGTGCCCGTCGCCTTCATGCCGGGCATCCCCGGGCAGTTCTTCCGCCAGTTCGGCCTGACCGTCGCGGCCGCCGTCGCCTTCTCCCTGGTCGTGGCGCGGCTGCTGACCCCGCTGCTGGGCGCCTACTTCCTCAAGGCGGACGACACGCCGGCGCGGCCGGATGGCTTCGTGACGCGCGGCTACATGGCCATGCTCGGCTGGTGCCTGCGCCACAAGCTGACCACGCTGGCGGGCGGCGTGCTGTTCTTCGCGCTGTCGATCGCGCTGGTGCCCTACATCCCGCGCGACTTCGTGCCTGGCGCCGACCGCGGCCGCGCCTCGCTCGCCATTGAACTGCCGCCCGGCGCCTCGCTCGCCGAGACCGAGGCGGTGGTGCAGGAGGCGACGCGGATCATGCTGGCGCGGCCGGAGGTCACCTCCGTCTTCGCCAGCATGGGCACGCTGACCAGCGGCGGCCCGCCCGGCCTCGGCACCGTGACCCGCGCCGGCGACCCGCGCACGGCGAACCTCATCGTCTCCCTCGTGCCGATGTCGCAGCGCGCGCTGAGCCAGGCGCAGGTGGAAGCGGCGCTGCGGCCGGAGCTGGAACGCCTTCGCGGCGCCCGCATCCGCTTCGGCGCGGATGGCCAGAGCGGCTCGAAGCTGCAGGTCACGCTGGTCGGCACCGACAGCGTCGCGCTGGCCGCGGCCTCCCGCGCCGTGGAGGCGGAGATGCGGGCGCTGCCGGAGTTGGCCGGCGCACGCTCCACCGCCTCCCTCGCCCGGCCCGAATTGCAGATCCTGCCGATGCAGGCGCGCGCCGCCGAACTCGGCGTGTCCGTCACCGCCATCGCCGGCACGGCGCGGCTGGCAACCGTGGGCGACGTGGACCAGGCGCTGGCGCGCTTCAACCTGCCGGACCGGCAGATCCCGATCCGCGTCATGCTGGACCAGCGCGCCCGTGGCGACCTGAACCAGTTGCGATCCCTGCGCGTGGAGGGCCGCGCCGGCATCGGCGTGCCGCTGGAGACGGTGGCCGAAATCCGCCACGGTTCCGGCCCCGCCCAGATCGACCGGCTGGACCGGCTGCGCAAGGCGACGGTGGAGGCGGAGCTGAACGGCCTTCCGCTCGGCGAGGGCACCAGGCTGATCGCGGGACTGCCCAGCATGCAGAACCTGCCACCCGGCGTGCGCGAACAGCCGACCGGCGACACGGAGGTGATGGCGGAGCTGTTCGGCGGCTTCCTGATGGCGCTCGGGTCCGGCGTGCTGCTCGTCTACCTGGTGCTGGTGCTGCTGTTCGGCGGCTTCCTGCAGCCGCTGACGATCATGAGCGCGCTGCCGCTGTCGCTCGGCGGGGCGCTGATGGCGCTGCTGCTGGCACAGAAATCGCTCGGCGTCTCCGCCGTCATCGGCGTGCTGATGCTGATGGGCATCGTCGCCAAGAACTCCATCCTGCTGGTCGAATACGCCATCATGATCCGTGGCGACGGCGTGGGGCGGGAGGCCGCGATCGTCGAGGCCGCACGCAAGCGCGCCCGGCCCATCGTGATGACGACCATCGCCATGGTGGCCGGCATGACGCACATCGCGCTCGGCATCGGCGCGGACAGCGAATTCCGCTCGCCGATGGCGCTGGTGGTGATCGGCGGGCTCATCACCTCCACCCTGCTCAGCCTGATCTTCGTGCCGGTCGCCTATGTCTACATCGACCAGGCGGAGGGCTGGATCGCGCGCCGCTTCCGGCCACGCGGCGCACCGGCACCGGCGGAGTAGCTTGTCGGCGGGGCCGCAAGCTGGTTGCCTGCGGGTCGCCACCAGCGGAGCCAGACGATGCAGCCCTTCGACGTGATCGTGGTCGGGGCCGGCTCCGCCGGCGCACCGCTCGCCGCCCGGCTGTCGGAGGATGGCCACCGCCGCGTGCTGCTGCTGGAGGCCGGGCGCGACTGGCGCGCGGCGGAAGCGCCGCCAGCGCTGCGCAGTGCCAACATCATCCCCTTCATGCACGACCCGGCACACCAGGCGGCCTGGCAATGGCCCGGGCTGATGACGCGCCGCACCGCCGTACAGGCGCCGAAATTCTACTGGCGCGGCAAGGCGATGGGCGGGTCCTCCGCGGTCAACGCACAGATCGCCATCCGCGGCGTGCCAGCCGCCTTCGATGCCTGGGCGGAAGCCGGCTGCGAGGGCTGGTCCGGACGCGACCTGCGGCCGTTCCAGGATGCGATCGAGGATGATGCCGATACCGGCGTCGCCCCCGGCCTCCGCCAGGGCGGCCCGCTGCCGGTGTTCCGAATGCCGGTGGCGGAATGGGGCGCCGTCGATCTCGGGCTGCGCGACGCGGCGCTGGCGGCGGGGCATCCCTGGAAGCCGGACCTGAACGCGCCGGAGGGCGAGGGCGTCTCCTGCAACCCGATCAACCTGCGCGACGGCCAGCGCATCACCACCAATGACGGCTACCTGGAACCCGCACGCAGCCGGCCGAACCTGGTGATCCGCGGCGGCGCGCTGGTGGACCGCGTGCTGTTCGAGGGATCTCGCGCCCGCGGAGTCCGGGTACGATTGGATGACGGCTGGCAGGAGATCCTGGCGCCAGAAATCGTGCTCTGCGCCGGCGCGATCCACAGCCCGACCATCCTGATGCGCTCCGGCCTCGGCCCGGCCGCATCGCTGCAACGCCTCGGCATCCGGGTCCTGCACGACCTGCCGGCGGTCGGCCGCAACCTGATGGACCACCCGATCCTGCGGGCAAGCCTGGTCCTGAAGCCGGAACACCGCGCGCGCGGCGCCGATGCACGCCACACCAATTGCTGCGTCACCTACAGCAGCCGCCTGGCCGGCGGCGGCGAGCGCGACATGATCCTGATCGCCTACAACCACCGCGGCCTGTCGCCGGATGGCGAACCGGCGGCACAGGGCGCGGTCGGCGTCGCGCTGTACGATGCCTTCTCCCGCGGCGAGCTGTCGCTGACCTCCGCCGACCCGGAGGCGCAGCCGGTGGTGGAGGAGAACATGCTGGCGGATGCGCGCGATCGCCTGCGGCTGCGCGACGGCGTGCGTCGCCTGGCGCGGCTGACGGCGCTGGACCCGCTGGCCCACCTGGCCGAGCGCATCCATTTCGGCGAGAGCGCGCTGTCCATGGATCAGGCCGCGGCGCTCGACGACGATGCGCTGGATGCGCTGATGCTGGCCGAGGCCGGCGACATCCAGCACGCCGCCGGCACCTGCCACATGACGGCTTACGAGGACCCGCGCGGCGTGGTGGACCCGGATCTCGCGGTGCGCGGCGTGACCGGGCTGCGGGTGGCGGATGCCTCCATCATGCCAACGGATTGCCGCGCCAACCTGCACTTCACCTGCGTGCTGATCGGGGAGGCGCTGGCGCGGCGGATGCGCGCCGGCTGAAGCTCAGCCCAGCACAGCCGCCAATCCGCGACCAAGTTCCACCAGATCAGCCTCGGCAAGCGCCGCCGGATGCACCACCAGCACGCCGTCGCGCAACCGGGACTGGTTCACATGGATGGCGGGGCGGCGGGCGCGCAACGCGGCCTCCGCCCGGCGCGCGGCCTGCGCATCGGCGCAGCGCAGCAGCAGCAGCGGCGTCGGGCCGGGCAGGATTTCGACGCCCGGCCGGTCGCCCATCGCATCCCGCACGGCCCGCAGCCGCGCCAGCATCCGCGCGCCCCGCGCCGCATCGCCCTCCGCCACGAAGCGCCGCAGCGCGACCAGCAGGCCCACCACCTCCTCCTTCCCCGCCTTGCAGGACCGGCCGATGCCGTGGCGCGGCAGGAAGGGCAGCATCTCGTTGCCGGCGAACTCCACCGGCAGCCGGAACTGTGCGTCCGGCAGATCCAGGTCCAGCATCTGCAACAGCGCCGAGGCGACCAGGGGTCGCCGCCCCGCCAGCATCCCGCTGGCCTGCGGCCCGCCGATCGCCTTGCCTCCGGAGAAGGCCACCAGGTCGGCGCCGGCCTCGATGAAGGCGGTCAGGTTCGCCAGCGGCGGAAGCTGGGCCGCCGCATCCACCAGCACCGGCACGCCCGCCGCATGGGCCACGCGCACCACCTCGGCCAGGGCGGGTTCGGACCAGGGCTGCGCCACCCAGAACACCGCCGCGGTCTCCGGCCCGATCGCCGCGGCGATCTCGCCCACCGAGGCATCGCGCACGCCGGCGCCGGAGAAGCGGTCCGGGATGCCGACCTCGACGATGCATCCGCCGGCCACTTCCAGCGCGCGGTCGTACATGTTGCGCTGGCTGCGGGCCATGACGAACGCCCGGCAGGCCCCTGGCGCCGGCAATGCGTTCATCGCCATCGGGTCCATCCCGGCGAGGCAGGCCGCCGCCCCCAGCAGCAGCGCGGCGGAGGCGCCGCCGGTGACGATGCCGGCCTCCGCCCCGGTTGCCGCCGCGATCTCCTGGCTCGCCGCGGCCTGGACATCCAGCATGTCGAAGCAGGCAGCGGAGGCTTCCGCCATCGCCGCCGCGACCTCCGGCGCCATGATCCCGCCGGACAGGCGCGTGACGGTGCCGGCGGCGTTGATCACCGGCACCAGGCCCAGTTCGGCCAGCGCATTCATCGCGTCAGCACGCGCCGCACCGCGTCCTGCCAGCCGGCGTGGCGGCGATCCGCTTCGGCGCGCGGCATGGCCGGCTGGAAGCGGCGATCCAGTCGCCAGTGAGCGACCGCCGGCCCCGGCGGCGGCAGCAGCCCGGCCTGCAGGCCGGCGAGGTAGGCAGCGCCGAGCGCCGTGGTTTCCTGCACCTCCGGCCGGTCGACCGGCGCGCCGAGCAGGTCCGACAGTGCCTGCATGGCGAAGTCGGAGGCGGTCATGCCGCCATCCACCCGCAGCACCGTCTGGCCACGCGCGGCGCCCCAATCCGCCTGCATCGCCTGCACCAGGTCGCGGGTCTGGAAGGCGACGCTTTCCAGCGCGGCGCGGCAGATCTCGGCCGGGCCGGTGTTGCGCGTCAGGCCGAAAATCGCGCCGCGCGCCTCCGCATCCCAATGCGGCGCGCCGAGGCCGGTGAAGGCGGGTACGAAATACACGGCCTGGGCCGGGTCCGCCCGCGCGGCCAGCGCGCCGCTTTCGGCAGCGTCCCTGATAAGGCCGAGCCCGTCCCGCAGCCATTGCACCGCCGCGCCCGCAATGAAGATGGCGCCTTCCAGCGCATAGGTCCGCTGCCCACCCAGTTGCCAGGCCAGTGTCGTCAGCAGCCGGTTCTTCGACGGCACCGCCACGTCGCCGGTGTTCAGCAGCAGGAAACAGCCGGTGCCGTAGGTGGATTTCACCATGCCCGGCGCGAAGCAGGCCTGGCCGAGCATCGCCGCGTGCTGGTCCCCCGCCATGCCGCGCACCGGCACGGCGACGCCCAGCAACCCAGGTTCCGTGGTGCCGAATTCGGCAGCGTTGTCGCGCACCTCCGGCAGCACCGAGTCCGGGATGTCGAACAGCCGCAGCAGGTCGGCGTCCCAGCAGCCGCGGCGGATGTCGAACAGCATGGTGCGGGCGGCGTTGGTGGCGTCCGTCGCATGCACCCGCCCGCCGGTCAGCCGCCACAGAAGAAAGCTGTCGACGGTGCCGAAGGCGAGGTCGCCGCGCGCCGCCGCCGCCCGCGCGCCGCCGACATTCTCCAGCAGCCAGGCCAGCTTGGTGGCGGAGAAATACGGGTCGGGCAGCAGCCCGCTGCGCTCCGCGATCAGCGCGCCGGCGCCCTCCGCTGCCAGCCTGGCGCAATGCGCCGCGGTGCGGCGGTCCTGCCAGACGATGGCACGGTGGATCGGCCGGCCGGTGGCGCGGTCCCACAGCAGGGTGGTCTCGCGCTGGTTGGTGATGCCGATGCCGGCCAGGTGGTCGGCGCTGGCGCCGCCCCGGGCCAGGGCCTCGCGCATCGTCGCCACGGTGGCCTGCCAGATGTCTTCCGGCTCGTGCTCCACCCAGCCGGAGGCCGGGAAATGCTGCGGCAGTTCGCGTTGCGCCGCAGCGCGCGGCGCCAGATCCGGCCCGTGCAGGATGCTGCGGGTGGAGGTGGTGCCCTGGTCGATGGCGAGCAGCAGGCCCTTCATCCCTTGGTCTCCGGATGTCGCAGCACCAGCAGGAAGGCGAAGGCGGTCGCCAGCACCGGCGCGGCGAAGCCGCCGGCCCGGGCCAGGTGTGGCCCGGCCAGCGCCAGCAGCGGCCCCAGCCCGGCCGAGAGCCCCGCCAGCAGCAGCGCCGACAGGATGGCGGGCGCCAGGGCGGCACGGCTGAGCAGCGTTGCCTGCAACACCGCGAAGGCCGGCAGGAAGGCGGCGCCCAGCAGGGCCAGGCGGAATCCGGGAAGCCCCTCGGCCGGGATCAGCCCGGCGGCGGCCGGCGCCGAGCCGATCGCCAGCCCCAGCCCCACCGCCAGCGCCTGCAAGGCCAGCAGCCGGGTGCCGAGGCCGAAGGGCGTCAGCCCGCGCGCCAGAACCACCAGCGCCAAGCCCGGCAGCGCCACCAGCAGCGCCAGGGAGGTGCCCATCAGCCGGCCTTGCAGCAGATGCGCCGAGACCGGCCCGGACAGCACCGCCAGCGCCAGCGCCAGGCCCGCGAAAGCGGGGCCCAGGCCCCGGCGCAGCGCCGGCCGCCCATGGCGTCGCGGCGTCGCCAGCACCGGCACGGCAGCGCGGAACCCGGCCACGGCCGCACCCGCGCCCAGCCCCCAGAAGGCCCCCGCGAGGCCGCCGATGCCCAGCGCCAGCAGCAGGCCGAGGCCAAGTCCCGCCGCCAGCGCGGCCAGAGGCGGCAGCCCATAGGCCGCGGCGATTCCGAGCCCGACCCACAGCAGGCACAGCGCCGCCGCCGCCATGGCCCCCGGCAGCGCCTGCGCCATCGGCAGCCGGTCCAGCCCGTACAGCAGCGCGAAGGCCGCCGCCGCCGCACCCGCCGCCGCGAGGCCGAGTGGCAGGGCCACGGTGCCGCGCAGCGCCGCGAGCAGCGCCACCGGCGCGCCGAGCAGCAGGGACAGCGCCACCACCATGAACATTGCCAGGAATTCGCCGCCCGCCCCGGCCAGCCGTAGCAGCAGCAGGCCGACCAGCGCGGCCAGCCCAGGCCCGAGCCAGGCGCCCGCCGCCAGCGCCCCGGCCGGGCCGAGGATCACGGGTTGCGGACCGTGCATCATGCCGGGGCCTCCGCCAGCCACAGCCGCCAGGCGGCGGCATGCGGACCGGCCGAGGCCAGGGACTGCGAAGGTGCCGCACCCTCATGCAGCGCCTCGGCCTCCAGCAGCGGCCGCCAGCGCAGCACCAGGGCCTCGAGCGCCGCGAAGTCGCGGGCGCGGAACAGGCATTCCGCCAGCCAGCCGATCGCCTCGAATCCCGCGCTGCCCTGCGCCACCGCCGATTCCAGCGCCAGGCGAGCCGACGGAAGATCGCCCAGCGCCAGCAGGTTGCGGCCCAGCGCCGCCTCCGCCTCGGCATCCGGGCCCTCGGGACCGGGCTCGGCCAGCGCCTGCCACAGGCCGGCGGCCTCGGCGCGGCAGGCATCGGCGCGCGGCGGCTCCAGCAGGCCCGAAAACGCGGCGCGGTCGAGCGCGCGGGCCAGGTCCCGGTCCATCTGCCTTTGCAGCGGCCGGCTGGCGGCGGCGGATCGCCCGCGGCCCCGCAGCGCCTCCACCGCCTCGAGCAGCCGGCGCTCCGCCTGCGGCCGCAGCGCTTCCGCGCGGGCGCGGACCTGCGGATCGGGGTCGCCGAGCGCCAGGCGCAGCAGCGCCGCGCCGCCGGACCGCCCCGGCTGCACCGCCAGTTCCAGCGCCTGCGCCTTCTGCCGGGCATGGCCCCAGCGCAGCACGTCGCCGAGTGATTCCAGCAAAAGCCCGGCCGGCAGGGCGCTGCCACCGCGCGCCCCGGCGATGGCGGCCAGCCGCGCATCCAGTGGGTCCTCCGGCAGCGGCGCCGGCACGTCGCGCAGCCGTCGCGGCACGCCGCCGATCAGCGCCGCCACCGCGCCAGCGATTGCAAGCGGACCGAGCGCGGGCAGCAGCGGCGCCAGCAGCCGCAGCACCAGTCCGGGCCAGCCCGCGGCGCCAACCTCCTCGCGCCGCAGCAGGAACGGCAGGGCCAGGCAGCAGGCGAGGTGCAGGACCAGGGCCGCCAGCCACAGCCCGAAGGACAGCGCCGCCACCACCACCGCCTGCGCCAGCACCAGGCCGAGCAGCGCCTGCCGCGCACCCGCCTCGCCGGGGGCCGGCATGGCGCGGCGACGCTCCGCCACGCGCCGCTCCGGGCCGGAATAGGGCGCCGCCGGCCGGCCGGCATCGACCGCCCGGCGCAGCGTCCGCCGCCTATCGGCCATGGCCACCGGCCGGCGGCTCCTGTCCGGGCTGCATCGGTGCAGGCCGTGCCGGCTGAGGGCGATGCAGCAACGCCACGCCCACCACCACCTGCGCGGTTGCCGCCGGCGCGCGTTCGGCGAGCAGCCCGCGCAGCCGTGCCGCCGCGATCTCCGCCCCCGCCACGGCGGAGCCAGGCAGCAGGATGGACAGGCGGCGTTCCTCCAGCCGCGATTCCAGCAGCAGGTCGGAGCCGCGAAACGCCTCCGCCATCGCCGCCCGCGTCGCCTCCAGCGCCGCCGCGCCGCGCGGGCCGGCGGGGATCTCGGCGGACAGCAGCGCCAGTTCGAAGCCGAGCCGCCGTGCCATGCCGGTCATCACCGCGATGGCCCGCGCGGCCTCGTCGCCCGGCACCATCAGTCCGCCACCCGCGAGACCCGCGGCATGGCCCTGCGGCGCGACGCCGGCGGCCTGTTCCGCCGCCTCCCGCGCCCGCGCCTCGGCCAGCGCCGCGCCGATCCAGGTGGCGGCCGATTCGAGCGCGGCGATGGTCTCCAGCGCGAGGTCGGCGAAGCCGATATCCTCGATCCTCACCATGCCCAGCAGCGTGTCGTCCCAGGGCGAGAAGACCGGCGCGGCCAGGATGCCCTCGCCGCCCAGCGCCAGCCGGTCCGCCAGCCTGGTCGCCACCAGCGCGCCACGGCCCTGGCCCAGCGCATCGGTCAGCGGGCCGGGCAGCAGGGTCTGCGCCAGCCGGCTGCCGGCCGGCCAGCCCTCGGCTGCGACCAGGTGCAGGGTGTTGTCCTCGGCCAGCCAGAAGGAACAGGCGGTGCAGCCGGTGGCCGCGCGCAGCAGGCCGGTGGCGCCGCGCACCACGCCCTCCGTCCCGGTGCCGAGGATGCGGGCGGCCTCGAACACCGCGGTGGTGGCCTGCAGCCGCGCGCCAAGCCGGGCATCCAGTTCCAACGCCCGTTCGGCCAGGCGTTCGTTCGAATCGGCGATGGCATCGCGGTCCGCCTGCGCTGCGGCGGCGGCGGCGCGGGCGGCGCCGAGCTGGCGGCGTGCACGGTCCGTGAAGTACCCCACCAGACCGGCCATCAGCGGCCAGGCCAACGGCAGCGCCCAGGCGCCGGCATTCCAGACATCGGAGGCGACGGCGAGGCCGAGCCGCAGCATGCCCGCCGCCAGCGCCACCGCGATGCCGGGCAGCAGGCCGTAGCGCGCCGCGACATACAGCACCGGCAGCATGAAGGGGGAGCCCGGCCAGTTCGCGAAGCCGGTGCCGCCGGTGACCACCGCATCCAGCCCGGCTAGCAGCGCCAGCAGCAGGAACCCCTCCAGCAGCGGCCGCAGCGGCAGGTCCAGCGGCGGCAGGTTCGGCAGCGGCAGGCCGGGGAGGACCGGCGCGGCGCGGACCGGCGTGGCGGCCGGTTCGGGTGGAGCGGCCGGCTGCGGCGGCGCCTCGACCGTCACGGCAGGCCTTGCGGGCGGCGCCAGTGGCTTCGGCGCCTCCGGCGGAGCAACAGGCTTCGGCGCCTCCGGCGGAGCAACAGGCTTCGGCGCCTCCGGCGCCATGGCCCGCAGACGGGCGACCGCGGCATCCGCGGGGCGGTCCGGGCGCGACCACGGCCAGCGTCGCCGCCGCCGAACGGGCCGTGGGTTGCGATCATCCTGCGCCTGGGCCCCGGATGTCTGAAACGCCGTGGGCTGAGCGGGCCGCCCGGCCTCCGCGGATGCCGGCGGCTCCACCGCAGGCGGCATCCGGCGCCGCGGCGGCGCGGGCGGCGCATCCGTCCGGGCGTCAGGCTGCGGCGACGCGGCCTCCGGGCGACGGCCAGCCGAGGCGGTCGGCATCTTCAACCCTGCATCCCCGATCCTGTCGCCGGCCCCGCCGCGTCCGCAGCCCCCATCTCAACCACATATCGACACTCCACCCGCAGGACCAGCCCTGGCACGCCCCGCCCGACGCCGCCGCAGCGCGGGATCGGGCACCGCCCCTGGCCAAACCCCTGGCGGGCCGGACGCCACCCCGCTACCAGTTGCATCGCGATGTCCGCCACCACCGCCCTCCCCGAGCCGGACTCCCACGACCCTCTCCGGGCCGGGCCGGAGGCGCGCCGCTTCGGCCTCGCCCTCGGCGCCGCCACCCTCGCCGCCCTCGCCGCCGCGACGCTGCTGCCGCCGCCTGCCGCACCACCACCCGCCCGCAGCATCGACATCCTGCGCCCGGCGGAGGACCGGCTGGCCGCCAGCCTGGAACGCCTGGCCGCCGCCAATCCCGCGGACGCTGACTCGCTGCGGCGCCTGGTGCACCAGCTTCGCGCCAGCCACCGCCCGCTGCAACTCGCCATCGCGCTGGAGCGCCTGCACGGCCTGACCGGCGAGCCGGAGCCGCTGCGGGAGGCGATGCAGCTCCGCGCCGAACTCGGCGATGCGGCCGCGGCGCGCGCCGCGCTGGACCGGCTTTCCGCCACCGGCGCCGCGACGGAGCAGGAGGCGCTGCGCCTGGCGGCGCTCCGCATCGAGGCCGGCGACGCCGCCGGGGCCTTCGCCGGGCTGCTCGCCGCCACCAGCCGCACCCCGACCCCGGAACTGGCGCTGCGCGCCATGCAGGCCGCCGCCCGCCTGCCCGACCCGTCGCTCGCCATGCGGCCGCTCGGCGGGCTGCTGGCGGAGGTGGCGCCGGACCTGGCGGAGGCGCTGCGCCGCGTGCTGATGGGCGATGGCCGTCCCGACCTCGCGCTCTACCTGCTGGAAGGCCTGCCGCCCGAGGACCAGTCCCGCCCCGCCACCGGGCTGCTGCTGGCCCAGGCGGAGGCGCGGGCCGGCTGGGCGGGCGCGGCGCTCACCCGGCTGATGGCGCTGCGCGCGACGGAGGGCCTGCCGCCCGGCGGCGGCGCCCTGCTGGTCGAACTGGCGCTGCGCGAGGGGCAGGTCGAGGAAGCCTTCGCCGTCGCGGCGCTGCTGCCGCCGGACGCCTGGCCGGCCGACCTGCCGATGCGGCTGCACGAGGCGGCCCGCGCCCAAACCCGTGACGCGGGCGGCCAATCCGGGCTGTTCCGCCAGATCGACCCGCAGCGCCTGGCCGCCCGGCCCGATGCCGCCGCCGTGGTGGCGCTGGCGCGCGGCGACCGCGTGGCGGCGCGCCGCTTCGCCCAGGCGGCGCTGGAACAGCCCCCGGATTCGGTGGAGGGTGCCCGCGGCGTCGCCGCCGTGCTGCGCGAACTCGGCCAGGACCAGGCGGCGCATGACCGCCTGCGCCGCGTGGTGCAGGGCGAGAACCCGGACCCCGGCAGCATCCGCCTGTTCGCCGAACTCGCCGCCCTGCCCGAACGCCGCGCCGCCGCGCTGCCGCTGCTGGAACGCTGGCGCGGCCAGGGGCCGGTGGCGGGGGAGGCCTGGTTGCGGCTGGCGCTGGCGGAGGGGCGCCTCGCCGATGCGGCGATGTTCCTGCGCGGCGGCGGCACCGCCTCCCCCACCGCGCTGGCCGGCACGCTGTCCATGGCGGCGCAGCAGCGCGACCCGGCGCTGGCGGAAGCCGCCGCCGCCGCGCTGCGCGCCGCGCCCGCCTTGCCCGAAGGTTGGACGACCGAGGAAGTGGCGGTGGCCGCCGCGCTGTCCCGACCGCTGAACCCCACCACCCTGTCCGCCGCGCTGAACCTGCTGGCCTGGGCGGCGGAGGCCGCGGCACGCGACCGCGTGGTGCTGCTGCTGGCCTCGGCGCCGGAAGCCGGCGCGGCCGCGGCGCAGCTTTCCGGGATCCAGCATCCCGCCATCCCGCGCCTCAAGCGGGAGGCCGGGGCGTCCGGAGAAGCCGGGACCGCGCGGCTGGCACTGCTCGCGGTGCTGGCGCCGGAGGAGGCAACGCCGCTGCTGGCGGCGCGGGCGGAGTCCGAGCCCGCTCGCTTCGGCGCCGCCCTGGTGCTGGCCCGGCTGCGCGCGGAGGGCATGGGTGCCGGCGTCGAGGGGCTGCGCGGCCTGCTGCCGAGGCTGTCCCGCCCGCAGCAGGAACAGGTGCTGTTCCTGTCGCTGGCCTCCGCACCGCAGGCGATGCAGCCGGCGCTGCGCGGCGTGGCGGAGGAGACCCTCGGGGCCGGCTGGCGGCGCCGCTACGAATCCGTGCTGACCCGGCAGGGTCGCCGCGCCGAACTGATCGCCGCGCTCCGCGCCCGCGCCGCCCTCGCCGACCTGGCGGAGCGGGAGGAGATCGCATTGCGGCTCGACCAACTCGGCGATGCCGCCGGCGCCGCGGCGATCCGCCGTGGCGAGGATGAGGAAGCCCCATGACCGCCTTGCGCCTGTATGACCTGGCCGGAGCCGATCCGGCCCGCCGCTTCAGCCCCTATTGCTGGCGCACCCGGATGGCGCTGGCGGCGAAGGGACTGCCGGTGGAGACGATCCCGTGGCGCTTCACCGACCGCGAGGCGATCGGCGCGCATGGCGGCGACAAGGTGCCGGTCCTGCTGGATGGCGAGCGTGCCGTGACGGATAGCTGGACCATCGCCGAGTACCTGGAGGACACCTACCCCGACCGCCCCAGCCTGTTCGGCGGTGCGGGCGGCCGGGCGCTGGCGCGCTTCGTCAACACCTGGACCGATGCCGTGGTGAATGCCGGGCTGGTGCGGCTGGTGGTCTCCGACATCCCCGGCGTGCTGGCCGAGGTCGACGCGGCGTATTTCCGCAGCAGCCGGGAGGCCCGCTTCGGCCAGGCGCTGGAGGCGGTGACGGCGGATCGGGACCAGGCGGTGGAGGGGTTCCGGCGCGACCTGCACCCGCTGCGCATGACGCTGCGCGCGCAGCCCTTCCTCGGCGGCGCGGCGCCGCTTTATGCGGACTGCATCGTCTTCGGCAGCTTCCAATGGGCCCGCTGCGTCAGCCCGTTCAAGGTGCTGGCCGCGGATGACCCGGTGGAGGCCTGGCGGCAGCGGATGCTGGACCTGCATGGCGGCCTCGCCCGGCACGTCCCGGCCTTCGATTGAGCGTCGTCGGATGACCTTCTCCCTCATCGGCCGCTGCGCCCGCACCGGCCAGTTCGGGGCGGCGGCCACCACCTCCTCCCTCGCCGTCGGTGCGCGCGTGCATGCCGTGGCGCCTGGCGTGGGCGCGGTGCTGACGCAGCATCGCACGGACCCGCGGCTCGGCCCGCGCGGCATCGGGCTGCTGCGGTCCGGCTGCACGGCGGCGGAGACGGTGGCGGCGCTGGTCGCCTCCACCCCCGACCATGGCTGGCGGCAACTGGCGGCGATCGACCGGGATGGCCGCACCGCGCATTTCCACGGCGCCGATGTGAAGCGCGAATTCGGCGCGGCGCATGGGCCGGACGTGGTCGCCATCGGCAACATCCTGTCCAGCGCCCAGGTGCCGGATGCCATGGCCGCGGCCTTCGCCGCCGACCCATCGCTGCCGCTCACTGAGCGCCTGCTGCGCGGGCTGGAGGCCGGGGAGGAAGCGGGCGGCGAGCATGGAGCGGTGCGCTCCGCCAGCCTGCTGGTCTTCGGCGCGCACGACTTCGCCCTGGTGGATCTGCGCGCCGATGGCCACGCGGCACCGATCCCGGCGCTGCGCGACCTGTGGGCCGAATACGCGCCGCTGGTGGACGCCTATGTGGTCCGCGTGCTCAATCCCGACACCGCCATCGCGCTTTGAACGGACACCCCATGCCCATCATCAACCGCCTCGCCGACATGCAGCCCGAGATGGAGGCGTGGCGCCGCGACCTGCACACGCATCCGGAGTTGCGCTACGAGGAACACCGCACCGCGGCGCAGGTGGCGAAGCTGCTCGCCTCCTGGGGCATCGAGGTCCACACCAACATCGCCACCACCGGCGTGGTCGGCGTGTTGCGCGGCCAGGGCAGCTCCGGCCGCAGCATCGGCCTGCGCGCGGACATGGACGCGCTGCCGATGACGGAGGCGACCGGCCTGCCCTATGCCTCGAAGACCCCCGGCGTGATGCATGCCTGCGGCCATGACGGCCACACCACCATGCTGCTCGGCGCCGCCAAGTACCTGGCGGAGACGCGCAACTTCGACGGCACCGTGAACTTCATCTTCCAGCCGGCGGAGGAAGGCGGCGCCGGCGCCAAGGTGATGATGGATGAGGGGCTGTTCAGCCGCTTCCCCTGCGACAGCGTCTACGGGATGCACAACGACCCCTCCCTGCCGATCGGCGAGGCCGACATCCGCGACGACGTGATGATGGCGGCCTCCGACGTGTTCAGCATCACCGTGCGCGGCAAGGGCGGCCACGCGGCGCGGCCGCATGGCGGCATCGACCCGGTGGTGGTCGGCGCGCAGATCGTCATGGCGCTGCAGACCATCGTGGCGCGGCGCGTGGATCCGCTGGAATCCGCGGTGATCTCCACCACCCAGTTCCACTCCGGCACCGCGAGCAACATCATCCCGGACGAGGCGATGCTGAACGGCACCGTGCGTACGCTGAACCCGGCGGTGCAGGATTTGGTGGAGGCCGCGATGCGGCGCGTGGTGGAGGCGACGGCCGCGGCGCATGATGCGGTGGCGGAGTTCACCTACAAGCGCGGCTATCCCGCCACGGTGAACCATGCCGAGCAGGCCCGCCTCGCCGCCCGCATCGCCACCAACGTGCTGGGCGAGGGCAAGGTCCGCCGCGACATGCCGCCGGTGATGGGCGGGGAGGATTTCTCCTTCATGCTGCTGGAGAAGCCGGGTGCCTACATCAAGCTCGGCCAGTCCGCCGGCGCCAAGGGCAGCGCGCCGGTGCACACGGTGCAGTACGACTTCAACGACGACCTGCTGCCGATCGGGGCAAGCTTTTTCGCCGGGATGGTGGAGCAGGAGCTGAAGCGGGGCTGACGACCGGGGCTGGGCTCCCCCTCACCCAACCGTTCAACGCATGCGTTGAACCCCCCAAGGGGGAGAGGGCTTTCGGGGGCTCAAGCGGCGCGCAGGTGTTCCTGCAGGCGCGGCATCAGTTCGACCAGGTTGCAGGGCCGGAAGCGGCTGTCGAGCTGGTGCGCCAGGATGTCGTCCCAGGCATCCTTGCAGGCGCCCGTGCTGCCCGGCAGCGCGAACAGGTAGGTGCCGCCGGCGACGCCGCCGATGGCGCGGGACTGGATGGTGGAGGTGCCGATCTTGGCGTAGCTGAGCATGCGGAACAGCTCGCCGAAGCCGGTGATCTCCTTCTCCAGCACCCGGGCGAAGGCCTCCGGCGTCACGTCGCGGCCGGTGATGCCGGTGCCGCCGGTGGTGATGACGCAATCGACCTGCGCATCAGAAATCCAGGCGCGCAGCTGCGCCTCGATCAGCGCCGCCTCGTCCTTCAGGATCTCACGCGCCACCAGCCGGTGGCCGGCCGCCGTGATCCGCCCCGCCAAGGTCTCCCCACTGCGGTCGGAGGCAAGGTCGCGCGTGTCCGACACCGTCAGCACCGCGATGTTCACCGGCACGAATTTGCGCGTCTCATCCAAAGGCATGGTGGCACCCGCCCAGAAATTCAGCGCGAGACCAGCATCGCCGCCACCGCCGGCGCCCCCTGGAACTGCGGGAAGCGCCCTGTCGCCATGGCATCCAGGGAAGGCGAGGGCAGGCCGAGCCGGGTCGCGTAGATCCAGGAATAGGCCAGCACGCGCTGCACGAAAAGCCGCGTTTCGCCGACCGGGATGCTCTCGATGAACAGGAAGGGGTCGCCGCGGTGGCGCACCGCCGGCAGCCAGCGGGACAGGTTGCCGGGGCCGTTGTTGTAGGCCGCCAGCAGCCGGATCAGGTCGCCATCCACCTGGTTGTGGCTGGCCAGGTAATGGACGTAGCGCTGGCCCACCTCCAGCGAGAAGCCAGGGTCGTGCAGCCGGGCCACGTTGGCGCCGGCCAGGCTGCGGTCGCCGGTGACGTAGCTGGCCGTTGCCGGCATGATCTGCAGGATGCCGCGGGCCCCGGCAGGCGATACCGCGCGCGGGTTGAAGTTCGATTCCTGCCGCGCCAGCGCATAGACCAAGGACGGGTCCATGCGGAAGCCGTTCATCGGCTCCAGCCGCGGCAGCGGGAAGCGGGCGAAGTCGCGCGGGCGGCCATCGGCGGATTGCGACAGGCTGGCGATCTGCGAGGCGAGGTCGGACATGCCGGCCTGGGAGGCGACCAGCAGCATGGCCCGCGCCACGCCCGCATTGCCCTGCACCCGCGGCCACAACGACCTCAGTTCGGCCTCCGCCCGCCCCGCCTGGCCGATCTGCAGCAGCGCCAGGGCGCGCCAGCCGGCGGCGGTCTCGGCGATCGCCGCGGCCTCCCCGCTGCCGGCCACCTCGCTCTGCCAGGCGAAGCCCATCGGCAGGCCGAGCGCGCGCCGCGCCACCAGGCCGTAGAAGGTCCGCGGCTCCTGCGCCGCCTGCATCATCCAGGGCACATAGGCCTGCGGGCGGCGGGCGCGCACGGCGGCACGCGCGGTCCAGAAGGCGGCCGCCGCGCGGGTGGCGGGGGCGGCGAGTTCGGATCGCGCCGCGTGCTCGAAATAGGCCAGCGCCGCTTCCGGCCGGTTCAGCGCCCAGGCGGCGAGGCCGGCGATGTAGCCCGGCATGGCGCTGCCGCCGGATTGCCGCGCGGCGGCGGAGGCGATGGCGAAGGCTTCCTCGTCGCGGCCCTGCTGCAACTGTGCCTGCGCCACCTCCGCCCGCAGCAGCGCGGCATAGGCCCCGGAGGCCCGGCTGCGCTCGATCAGGGCCAGCGCGTCGGCCGCATCCTCCCGCGCCCGCTCCCGCACGCTGCGGTCGAGCGACGGGTTGCGGGTGATGCTGCGGGAGAACGGCTCGCGCTCCTCCGGCACCACGTCGGTGCCGTCGCTCAGCGCCTCCTGCCGCGGCAGGGCGGGCAGGACGGTGCCGCGCGGGGCGCGGCGTTCCAGCAGGGCGTGCAGCGCGGCGGCGTCCGGGTGGTCCGCATGGTCGGTCAGCCAGGCCACCACCTCGGGCAGCGGCGCGGCCTCCGGCCGGCGCAGCCAGCGATCGGCCAGGACATGGCCGAGCAGGCGGCGATCCTCCAGCCGCTCGGTCTCGCGCGCGGCCTGGGCGGCCTCGCCACGGGACTGCAGCTCGAAAACGCGTTGCAGCCTCTCCGCATCGGAGGGGGCGAGCGGTTGCGGGAACCCGGCGGCCTGGCCCCGAAGCGTGGGACGCGGGACGCTCATGGCGGTCTGGTCGAACCCTTGCGCGACGGCAGGGACCTGAGCCCCCAACGTCAACGTCGCCCCGAACAGCAGGGCCCGCGCGGTGAGGCGCAGGCGGGTCGCCGGTCGTGGGCGCGGGGCCTTGTGGCAGAGCGCTTGCATGGCGCGCCACCCCTAGCGGCGGCTTCAGGGTGGTGGCAACCCCTTAATGAAAAGTGAATCTCGTGGCGTGAGGCATTTGACCTGGAATCAGGCAGTTGTCTCGTTCTGCTCACACAAGATTCTTCAGCCTGGCGGGACCTCGCCATCCAGGGTGCGACGCAGCAGGATCAGGTCGGCCCAGGCCTCCCGCTTCGCGGAGGGCGTGCGCAGCAGGTAGGCCGGGTGCAGCGTGGGCAGCGCGGGCAGGCCGGCCACCCCCTCCCCGCCCGTCTCCGGCAGGCTGTGCCAACGGCCGCGCAGCCGGGTGATGCCGTCCTTCGCCCGCAGCAGCGCCTTGGCCGAGACCCCGCCGAGCAGCACCACGTGGCGCGGGCGGACCAGCGCGACGTGGCGCAGCAGGAAGGGCAGGAACATCGCCACCTCCCCATCCGTCGGCGTGCGGTTGCCGGGCGGGCGCCAGGGCAGGATGTTGGCCAGGTAGAAGTCCTGCCGCCGGTCCAGGCCGATGCTGGCCATCATGCGGTCGAGCAACTGGCCGGAGACGCCGACGAAGGGCTTCCCCTGGCGGTCCTCGTCGCCGCCCGGCGCCTCGCCGATCATCATCAGGCCGGAGTCGGGCACGCCATCGGCGAAGACCAGGTTGGTGGCGGTGTCGCGCAGCGGGCTGTCGGTATTGGCGATCGCCTCCCGCAGTTCGGCCAGGGACTGCGCGGTGGCGGCCAGGGCGGCGGTGGCGGCCGCCGGGGTGGTGACCAGCGGCAGGGTCGGCGCGCTGCGGAGGGCCGGTTGCGCCAGGGCCGTTTTCGCCGATGCGGCGGGAGGTGGCTCCGCCAGGGCGGGCGTCGGCGCGCGGGCGGCCAGGCGGTCCAGCGGCGCCGCTTCCAGCGCCTCATCCGCCCCGAACTCGATCTGCAGCCGCAGGGCGGCCAGCAGCGCCTCGCGCAATCCTGCCTGCATGGGCGCGATATCGGGCCGCTTCGGGGTTCCGCGCAATGGGCGGCGACGCTACATCCGTGGCGACCAGGAACGCCGGAGGAACAGCCATGTCGGGTGACGGAGCCGAACAGCGGGAATCGATGGAATTCGACGTGCTGGTCGTGGGCGGCGGCCCGGCCGGCCTCGCCACCGCGATCCGGCTGAAGCAGGCGCGCCCCGACACCAATGTCTGCCTGGTGGAAAAGGGCGGCGAGATCGGCGCCCACATCCTGTCCGGCGCCGTGCTGGAGCCCCGCGCCCTGGACGAGCTGTTCCCGGATTGGCGCGACGACCCGCCCGGCCTGACCACCGCCGTCACCGACGACCGCTTCATGCTGCTGACGGAGACCCGCGGCTTCAAGCTGCCGACCCCGCCGCAGATGCACAACGCGGGCAACTACGTCGTCTCCCTCGGCAATGTCTGCCGCTGGCTCGGCGCCAAGGCGGAAGCGCTGGGTGTCGAGCTGTATCCCGGCTTCGCCGCATCGGAGGCGATCATCGAGGATGGCCAGGTGCGCGGCGTCGTCGCCGGGGTCGCCGGCATCCAGAAGGACGGCAGCAAGGGACCGTCCTACGAGCCGGGGATGGAGCTGCGCGCCACCTACACGGTGTTCGCGGAGGGCTGCCGCGGCAGCCTGTCCAAGCGCCTGTTCGAGACCTTCAACCTTCGGGACGGCGTGGCGCCGCAGACCTATGCGCTGGGGATGAAGGAGCTGTGGGAAATCCCGAAGGAGAAGCACAAGCCCGGCCTGGTGTGGCATTCCACCGGCTGGCCGCTGGCCTCCGACACCTATGGCGGGTCCTGGCTGTACATGCTGGGGGACAACCTGGTCTCGATCGGCTTCGTCATCGGGCTGGACTACCCGAACCCCTGGCTGTCGCCCTTCGACGAGTTCCAGCGCTTCAAGCTCCACCCGGCGGTGCGCGGCTTCCTCGAGGGCGGCAAGCGCATCAGCTACGGCGCGCGGGCGCTGAACGAGGGCGGCCTCCAGGCGGTGCCGAAGCTGGTCTTCCCGGGCGGGATGCTGGTGGGCGACGCGGCCGGCTTCCTGAACGTGCCGAAGATCAAGGGCACGCATACCTCGATGAAGTCCGGCATGGTCGCCGCCGACGCCATCGCCGAGGCGCTGGCCGGTGATGCCCCGGCCCCGGTGCTGGAGAGCTACCCGGCGGCGCTCAAGACCTCCTGGGTGTGGACGGAGCTGGAGGGGGTGCGCAACATCCGCCCCGGCTTCGCGAAGTATGGCTTCTGGGGCGGCATGGCGGCGGCGGCGCTGGATACCTACGTGCTGCGCGGCAAGGCGCCCTGGACCTGGGGCCATCATGCGGACCACGAGACGCTGAAGCCGGCGGCGCAGGCCAAGAAGATCGTCTACCCCAAGCCGGACGGCGTGCTGACCTTCGACCGGCTTTCCTCGGTTTTCATCTCCAACACCAACCACGAGGAACACCAGCCGAGCCACCTGGTGCTGCGCGACCCGGCCCGCTGGAAGGGCGTGAACTGGGACCAGTTCGCCTCCCCCGAAAGCCGCTACTGTCCGGCCGCGGTGTACGAGGCGGTGGGCGCCGAAGCCGGCAACGGGGAGGGTGAGATGCACCTGGTGATCAACGCGCAGAACTGCGTCCACTGCAAAACCTGCGACATCAAGGACCCGACCCAGAACATCGACTGGAAGACCCCGGAAGGTGGCGGCGGCCCGAACTACATCGGCGGCATGTAGCCCCGGCCGGACGGCACCGGGGCCGGCATCGGCATGAACGCGATCCGGCCCCTGCGGCGGGTTGCGGACGGCCCACGCCTCCCGGCTGTCGTCATCCCGGCGCCGGTTGCGCCGCCGCTCCGGACGGCGCCCGGCCGGTCGGCGCCGCTGTGGCGGATGGCGGGCCTCGGCGCGGCGGCCGGGCTGGCCGTGGCGGCGGATCTGCTGGAGCCTACGGTCCCAGCGCTGCGCCTGCTGGCGCTGTTGGCTGCCGCGGGCTTCGCCATCACGCTGGTCCGACCCTCAAGCTGGACGCACGGCGCGGCCCGGCTGGCAGCGGGCCTCGGTATCCTGGCGCTGGTGCAGACGGTGGCAGACCCGCCGCGCGGGCTGCTCGCCGGGTCCGTCCCGCAACTCGCTGTGTGGCAGCAGCGCGTGCTGCGTCTGGCGCCGCATCCCTGGGACGCGGATCGGCTGCGCGCGGCCCTTTCGGATCCCACTGCGTCGCCCCGCCCGGAGCCCGCATCGGCGGATGAGGCCCTGTTCAACGCCCTGCTGCTGCACGCGCGGCGGGATGTGCCGGGCGCCGCCGCCGCACTCGCCCAGTCCCTGCGGCTCGACCCTGCCCCGCGCCCGGATGCGCTGCTGCTGGGCGCGGAGTTGCTGCGCCGGCCGGGCGCGCCGCCGCTGCCGGACGATTTGCCGTCTCCGCTGCCCGCACTGCTGCACGCCCTGGCCCTGCCCGAACCCGCCGCCCGCGTCGCGGCGCTGGACCCGCTGGTGGCGGCGGAGCCGGACAATCTGGTGGCCGCCGCCGCGCTGGCCCATGCGCGCATCGCGGCGATGCTGCCGCAGGGCCCGACCATCGCCGAGGCCGGCAGCATTGCCGCGCTGCTCGCACCCTTCGACGATGCGGAACGCCTGGCCGCCTTCGAGTCCAGCTTCCTCGATACCGGCCGCGGCGCCGCGCTGCGGCAGGGGGTCGCGGCGCTGGGCTGGGTGCGGGAGGTGGCCGGGCGGCGGCTGGAGGTCGCGACCCTGCTGCCGCCACCTGGAATGCCGGACCAGCCGGCGCTGCTGCGCCTGGCCGCGCCGGAGCCGGCGAGCGCGGTCCAGCTTTGGCAGGATGACGCCTGGGTCGCCGTCGGGGCGGAGCCGCCGCCGCCGACCCTCCGCCTGCCGCGCCCCTTCCGCCCCACGACGCTCCGCCTGCGCTACCTGGACCGCGATGGCGTCGCCTCCGCCGAGGTCGCGCATCGCTTCGACCCGGTCGCGGCGCTGCGGGCCCAGGCGCTGCGCAGCCTGGCGCGCCAGCATCCCTTCGCGCTGTACCAGCCGGGCTGGATCGAGCCGGGCCGGCTCAACCCGCTGCCGATCCCGGGGCACCTCCGCGCCGGCCTCGCGGCGGTGGAATGGCGCACGGATGCGGAGCCGAGGCCGCAGCGCGCGCCGGTCGGCGTCACCGACGCGGCGCTGCTGGCCGGCGATCCGGCCCGCATCCTGGTGGAGTTCCCGGCGAGCGACTCCGCGCGGCTGCTGGTGCTGCGGGCGATCCTGGCCGATGGCACGGAAGGCGAGCCGGTCGAGCTCGCGATCCGCTGACCCCCCTTCCCGCGGCCGCCGGTTCGGGGCAGAGGAAGCCTCGCTTCACCGGAGACAGTTCATGACCCATGCCGCACCCCATTCCCCCCCTGGCGGCTTCCAGCACGGCATCACCACCGCCGCCGCGCGCCAGATCCTCGATGCGACCCTGGCCAAGGGCCGTGAGCTGGGCCTGGCGCCGCTGACGGTGGTGGTGCTGGACGCCGGCGGCCAGTTGAAGGCGGCGCTGAAGGAGGATGGCAGCAGCCTGCTGCGGCCGGATATCGCCTGGGGCAAGGCCTTCGGCGCCATGGCGTTGGGCTTCGGCTCGCGGGAGTTGGCGCGGCGCAGCCAATCCATGCCCGGCTTCATGAACGCGCTGTCGGACCTCGCCGGCGGGCGTGCCGTGCCGGTGCCGGGCGGCGTGCTGGTGCGGGCAGCGGATGGCGCGGTGCTGGGGGCCGTGGGGGTTTCCGGCGATGCGTCGGACAAGGACGAGGTCTGCGCCGTCGCCGGCATCCAGGCGGCGGGCCTCATGGCGGATACCGGCGACGCGGCCTGACTGCGGCCTGATTGCGTCCTGGGGGCTGCGGGGCAAGGATCGCGCCGCAACCGCAAGAGACTCGACAGAACATGCTTCGTATCCATGGCATCGCGCGCTCGCGCGCCTTCCGCTGCATCTGGGC
This sequence comes from Falsiroseomonas sp. E2-1-a20, assembly GCF_051433195.1. Taxonomy (NCBI): domain Bacteria; kingdom Pseudomonadati; phylum Pseudomonadota; class Alphaproteobacteria; order Acetobacterales; family Roseomonadaceae; genus Falsiroseomonas; species Falsiroseomonas sp. E2-1-a20. The sequence goes on from NZ_JBHMFT010000017.1 coordinate 86,446, forward strand.
GGCGGAGGAAGCCGGGCTGGCCTATGAGGTGGTGCCGACGGGCTTCGGCCCCGGGCTGAAGGCGGCGATGGCCGGCATCAACCCGAACGGCAAGATCCCGGCGCTGGAGGATGGCGGGCTGCTGCTGTTCGAGAGCCTGGCGATCAACCTGCACCTGGGTGCCAAGGCCGGCGCGCCGCTGATGCCGGCCGGCGACGATGCCTCCCGCGTCCTGCAATGGACGCTGTGGGCGGCGACGGAGGCCGAGCCGGCTGCCATGCAATGGGCCTACAACACCTTCATCCGCCCGGCCGACCAGCGCGACCCGGCGCAGGCCGCCGCCGGCGCGGAGGCCCTGGCGGCGCGGCTGCAGGTGCTGGAGGCGCATCTGGCCGCCGGCGGCCCCTGGCTGCTCGGCGCCGGCTTCACCATGGCGGATTGCAACCTGGCCGGCGTGCTGTACGGCGCGGCGATGAACGGCTTCGACTTCGGCCCCTGCCCGCGGGTGAAGGCCTGGCTCGATGCCTGCCTCGCCCGCCCCGCCGCGCTGGCGGCACGGAAGCAGCGGGAAGGCTGATTCAGCGCGGTCCGCGCGCCCGGTTCAGCGCCAGTTCCTCCGGCGTCAGTTGCAGGCTGAGGCGGACGGTATAGGTGGCGGCGCTGCGCCCCTCGCCGAGCGGCAGGGCCAGCCGGGCCGTCTGCCCGGTGGCGTTGCTGCGCGCCACGTTGGGGCCGAAGGCGACGCGGGTGACGAAGGCCTGGCGGTCCAGCACCGCGCTGTCCGCGGCATCGGTCAGGGCGACGAACCAGGGCAGGTCCAGCGCGCGGCCCTCCGCGGCTGGGCCGCGTTCCGACTCGAAGCGCGGCGTGACGCGGACGTTCAGCGTGGTGCGGGCGCGGTCGGCGTAGTCGCAGGTGGCGTCGAAGCCGGAGATGCGGGCATCGGCCACCATCGCCGTCAGGTCGCCACGCCCGGCGCCAGGGCGGAAACGGGTGAGGTCCGCGCCCTCCGCCAGGATGGCGATGCGCGGGCACGGCGCCTGGCTGTTGTCGACCGGGGTGGTCAGCGCGGCGCAGCCGGACAGCAGCAGCAGCCCCGCCAGCAGGCCAGATGACCGGTTGATGCGCGCCATGCCACCCTCCCCCTTTGAACGCGCGCCGCCGGGCGTTAGGATGCCGGCCGAATGCGCAGGCCGCGTCTATCGCATCGCCGGCGCCGTCCGACCATCCCCGCCCCGGAGGACCTCCCGGGTCCAAGCCGCCAAGGACCACGATGCCCGAGACCAAGCCCCGGCTGAACGTGCTGCTCGCAGGCCCGCGCGGCTTCTGCGCCGGCGTCGACCGCGCGATCAAGATCGTCGAGGAGGCGCTGCGCCGCCACGGCGCGCCGGTCTATGTCCGGCACGAGATCGTCCACAACCGCTTCGTGGTGGAAAGCCTGGAACGCCAGGGCGCCGTCTTCGTCGAGGAACTTTCGGAAATTCCGGACGATGGCCGGCCCGTGGTGTTTTCCGCGCATGGCGTGCCGAAGGCAGTGCCGCAGGAAGCCGCGTCCCGGAAGATGTTCGCCCTCGATGCGACCTGCCCGCTGGTCAGCAAGGTGCACCGGGAAGCCGAGCGCCACCACGCCCGCGGCCGCCACATCCTGCTGATCGGCCATGCCGGACACCCCGAGGTGATCGGCACCATGGGGCAACTGCCGCCCGGCGCCGTGACGCTGGTGGAGGATGCGGCGCAGGCGGAAACCGTCATCCCGCCCGGCGACAAGCCGCTGGCCTTCACCACGCAGACCACGCTTTCGGTGGACGACACCGCCGGCATCGTCGCCATCCTCGCCCGCCGCTTCCCCGGCATCGCGGCGCCGGCGAAGGAGGATATCTGCTACGCCACCACCAACCGCCAGGCCGCCGTCAAGGCGATCGCGGCGCGGGGGGCGGAGCTGGTGATCGTGGTCGGCGCGCCGAATTCCAGCAATTCCGTGCGGCTGGCGGAGGTCGCGCAGCGTGCCGGCGCGGCGCGGTCCCTGCTGGTGCAGCGCGGTTCGGCGCTGGACCCCGCCATCGCCGATGGCTGCACCACCATCGGGCTCACAGCCGGCGCCAGCGCGCCGGAGGTGCTGGTGGAGGAAGTGCTGGCCCGCCTCGCCACCCGTTTCGACCTGGCGGTGGAGGAGGTGGTGGTGGCCGAGGAAAAGGTGGTGTTCCGCCTGCCGGCCGGCCTCGCCGCCGAATAGATCCAGCTGCATGGCGGTCTACACGGAAGTCTCGGACGAGGCGCTGCGCGCCTTCCTGGGCGATTATGACATCGGCGGATTGATCGCCTTCCGCGGCATCGCGGAAGGGGTGGAGAATTCCAACTACGCGCTGCGCACCACGGGCGGCGACTTCGTGCTGACGCTGTACGAAAAGCGCGTCGACCGGGCGGAGCTGCCCTACTTCCTCGGGCTGATGGAACACCTGGCCGGGCGTGGCCTGGCGTGTCCCACGCCGGTGCGCGGGCGGGACGGGCAGGCGCTGCGCGACCTGGCGGGCCGGCCGGCGGCGATCTGCACCTTCCTGGAAGGCGTCTGGCCGCGCCGGGTGCGGCCGGAGCACATGGCCCCCCTCGGCCTGGCGCTGGCGCGGTTGCATGCGGCGGGGGCGGATTTCGCGGGGCGGCGTCCGAACGCGCTGGGGCCGGCCGGCTGGGCGCCGCTGCTGGAGGCCTGCCACGCCCGCGGCGACGAGGTGCAGCCGGGGCTGATGGCGCAGCTGGAGGCGCAGCACGCGGCGATCCTGGCCGCATGGCCGGGGGCGCTGCCGGTCGGGCAGATCCACGCCGACCTGTTCCCGGACAACGTGTTCTTCCTGCCGGATGCGGAGGGACGGCCCCGCGTTTCCGGCGTCATCGACTTCTACTTCGCCTGCACCGACCTGCTGGCCTACGACGTCGCCGTCTGCCTGAACGCCTGGTGCTTCGAGCCGGATGGCGGCTTCAACCTGACCAAGGCGCGCGCCATGCTGGCCGCCTACCAGACCATCCGGCCGCTGACGGCGGAGGAGGCCGCGGCGCTGCCGGTGCTGTGCCGCGGTGCCGCGCTGCGCTTCCTGCTGACCCGCCTGTTCGACTGGACCCACACGCCGGCGGATGCGTTGGTGACCCGGAAGGACCCCCTGGAATACCTGCGGAAACTGCGCTTCTTCGCGCAGGTGGAGACGGCCGGTGCCATCGGAGCCTGAGGATGCCGCCCGCCTTGATGAGCGGCCGCTCGTCGAGATCTGGACCGATGGCGGCTGCAAGCCGAACCCCGGCCCGGGCGGCTGGGCCGCGATCCTGCGCTTCGGGGCGCTGGAGAAGGAAATGTCCGGCGCCGACCCCGCCACCACCAACAACCGCATGGAGTTGACCGCCGCCTGCGCCGCGCTGGAAGCCCTGAAGAAGCCCTGCCGCGTCACCCTGCACACGGACAGCGAATACGTCCGCAACGGGATGGAGCGCTGGATCAAGGGCTGGGTCCGCAACAACTGGCGCAACGCGGCGAAGCAGCCTGTGGCAAATTACCCCCTCTGGCAGCGCCTGCTGGCGGCGGCGAAGCCGCATGAGGTGGATTGGCGCTGGGTGCGTGGCCATGCTGGCGACGTGATGAACGAACGCGCGGATGTGCTGGCGACGCAGGCGCGGGAGGGGCTGGGGCCCTGATGATGCGCAACGACGCCGCGAAACAACCGAATTGAATCACAGGCTGGTCATTCATCAACTTTATGGCATCCTGGGCTCAGAAGCTGGGAATGCTCCCGATGTCCGAGATCGCCACCGTCCCGCCGCTGAACCCTGAACGATCGGTCCCGGCTGCCGCCGGTGGCTGAGCTTTGGGCGGAGTGGGGCGGCTATCCCTATGCCATCGCGGCGCTCTGGGCGTTCTTCGAGGGTGAGACCTTCGTCCTGGCCGCTGCCGCGGTGGGCGCCGCGGCGGGCGGGATCGACCCCTGGCTGCTGATGGTCGTCGTCTGGGGCGGGTCCTTCGCGGGCGACCAGACCTGGTTCTTCGTCGGCCGTCGCTACGGACCCGCCGCGCTGGCGCGTTTTCCGCGCTGCCAGGCCAACGCCGCGCGCGCGACCGAGATGCTGCACAAGCACGGCACGCTGTTCGTGCTGGGCTTCCGCTTCCTCTACGGCATCCGCAACGTCGCCGCCGCCGCCTGCGGCCTGGAGGGGATGGAGTATCGCCGCTTCGCCATCCTGAACTTCATCGGCGCCGGCGTCTGGGCCGGCAGCTTCGTGGCGGCGGGCTGGTTCCTCGGCAGTTGGCTGGGCACGGAGAGGCTTTTCTACCTGATCTGCGCCGTCGTCTTTGGCCTCCTCGGCCTGCTGGTGGCGCGCAACCTGCTGCGCCGCCGGGCCGCGCGCCGGGCGCTGCCGGCCTGAGCCGGCCTCACGACCCCAAGGCTACCACCCCATGGTCCCGGGCCCGCCCTTGAACGGCCCGACCAGTTCCGAGGTGATCCAGCCGCCGTAGAAGCCGCCGGGCTGCGGCAGCACCACCTCCTCGTCCACCCGGCATTCCTCCATCAGCCCGGCATAGACGGCGACATGGTCGCGGATCGCGGCGAAGCCGGGCGTGGGTTCGGGGTAGCTCCAGCCGGCGCGCCCTGCGGTCCGGCCGTTCCAGGCGATGTCCCAGTACGCCGCCACGCCCTTCCACTCGCAGAAGCTGGACCCCGCCGCCGGGTGCAGCGCGCCGGGGCGGAAGGCCTCCGGCGGCAGGTACCAGCTTGGCGGGTGGAAGGTCTCCAGCACCCGGAAGGCGCTCCGCGTCTCCGCCACCCACTCGCCGCCGAGGCGGATGCGGACCAGCCGCGAACTTGGCTCCAGCCGCGGCGGACGCGGGTAGTCGGCGACGCGCTCGGGCATCCAGGGATCCTCAGTAATAGGTCAGGTCGCGCGCCTTGCCGCCGAAGACGCGCCAGGCGAACACGGTGTACAGCACGATGACCGGCAGCACGAAGGCGGCGCCGGCCAGGATGATGGACAGGCTCTCCGGCGCGCTGGCGCTCTCCCAGATGGTCATGCGTTCCGGCACGACATACGGGAAGAAGGACCAGGCGAGGCCGGCGAAGAACAGCACGAACAGCGCCGTGGCGCCGCAGAAGGGCAGCTGGTGCCAGGCATCCTCGCGCAGCGGCATGCGCGCGAGCAGCCGGTACAGGCCGAACAGCAGGGCCGCCGTCAGCAGCGGCAGCGGCGCCAGCATCAGGATGCCCGGCCAGTCGAACCACCGCGCGGCGATGCGGGCGGAGACCAGCGGCGTCACCGCCGAGACCAGCAGGATGCCGAGCGCCACCGGCCACAGCGCGCGCCGTGCCCAGGTGATGGCATGCGCCTGCAACGCGCCTTCGGTCCGCCAGACCAGCCAGCAGGCGCCGATGAAGGCATAGGCGATGGCGAGCCCGATCGCGGCCATCACCGCGAAGCCGGTCGCGGCCCAGCCCTCGGCGAAGCCCAGCACGTAGCGCCCCAGCATCCAGCCCTGCGCCAGGGCCGAGACCAGGGAGCCCACGAAGAACCAGCGGTCCCAGCGCCGCTTATGCGCGGTGTCGCGGGCCTTGGCGCGGAACTCGAAGGCGACGCCGCGCAATGTCAGCGCCACCAGCATGATGGCGACCGGCATGTAAAGCGCCGTCAGGATGATGCCGTGCGCCACCGGGAAGGCCACCAGCAGCAGGCCGACGCCGAGCACCAGCCAGGTCTCGTTGGCATCCCAGAACGGGCCGATGGCGGCGATCATGCGGTCGCGCTCGGATTCCTCCGCCGCGGTTTCCAGCAGGATGCCGACGCCGAGGTCGAAGCCATCGAGCACGACATAGGCGAGGATGGCCACCGCCATCAGCACCGCGAAGATCAGCGGCAGCCACTCGCCGGGCAGGAACGGGGTCATGCCGGCGTCCCCTGGACCATCTTGTCCTGGCCCATCTTGTCTTGGGCCGTGTCGCCGGGTGCGCTGCCCGGCTTCATCATGGCGCCGTCCACCTTCTCCGCCACGCGGCCGGCACGGGCCAGGCGGAAGATCGTGGTGATGTAGGCGACCAGCAGCAGCCCATAGAGCACCAGGTACATCACCAGCGTGGTGCCGATGCTGGAGGCCGGCAGCGGCCCGGCGGCCTGGGCGGTGTTCAGCACGCCGGTCACCAGCCAGGGCTGGCGGCCGATCTCGGTCACGTACCAGCCGGCGAGCGTCGCCACCCAGCCGCCGAAGCTCATCACCGCGAAGCCCCACAGCAGGGGCCGCGGCAGGGCGCCCCGGCGCCACAGGTACCAGGCTCCGGCCCAGCCCATGGCGATCATCAGCAGGCCGATGCCCACCATGATGCGGAAGGCGAAGAACACCGGCGCGACGGGCGGGTGCTCGCCGCGGAAGTCGTTCAGCCCGGGCACCACGCCGGCCGCCTCGTGCTTCAGGATCAGGCTGGCGCCGTTCGGGATCGCGATCTCGAAGCGGTTCTCCCGCGCCTGCTCGTCCGGGATGGCGAACAGCACCAGCGGCACGTTGCCGCGGGTGTCCCAGTTGCCCTCCATCGCCGCGACCTTGGCCGGCTGGTGTTCCAGCGTGTTCAGCCCGTGCAGGTCGCCGAGGAAGGCCTGCAGCGGCGCCAGCACCGCGGCCATCACCACGCCGGTGCGCAGAGCCTTGCGCACACCCTCCGCCCGGTCGCCGCGCAGCCAGCGCCAGGCGGAGATGCCGGCGACCAGGAAGGCGACGGTCAGCCCGCTCGCCGTCAGCATGTGGGTGAAGCGGTAGGGCATGGAGGGGTTGAAGACGATGGCAAACCAGTCCGTCGCATGCGCCACGCCGTCGCGCATCTCGAAGCCCGCCGGGGTATGCATCCACGAATTCAGCACGAGGATCCAGAACGCCGACATGGTGGTGCCGAAGGCGACCAGGAAGGTCGCGCCGGTGTGCATCCAGCCGGGCACCCGCTTGAAGCCGAACAGCATGATCGAGAGGAAGGTGGCCTCCAGGAAGAAGGCCGTCAGCACCTCATAGGCCAGCAGCGGGCCGGCGATGTTGCCCACCTTCTCCATGAAGCCGGGCCAGTTGGTGCCGAACTGGAAGGACATGGTGATGCCGGAGACGACGCCCAGCGCGAAGGACAGGGCGAAGACCTTCACCCAGAAGCGGTAGGCGTCCATCCAGGCTTCGTCGCGGGTGCGCGCATAGCGCACCTTGAAGAACAGCAGCACCCAGCCGAGCGCGATGGTGATGGTGGGGAACAGGATGTGGAAGGAGATGTTGGCGGCGAACTGGATGCGCGCCAGCAGGATCGGATCCATCGACTCAGGCCTCCCGGCTTGCGTTCGGTCGGCCGCGAACCAGGCCCACCACCTTGTCCTTCGCTTCGAGCAACCTGGTCACGCGGGCGCCGAGCGCCAGGAGCGATGCAAGCCTTTCGGTTTCAAGACGCTTCACGTCGTCGTACCAGGTGGTGAGTTGCTCGATCAGCCCGTGCATCTCCGCCATCCGCGCCTGGGCGTGGCGTTCCTCGGCGCTGCCGGGGGTCTGCATCAGCAATTCGCGCAGCACGGACAGGGTCGGGTCGACCTCCCGCTTCTTGCGCTCCTCGGCCAGGGTGCGAAGGATCTGCCAGACGTCGTCGGGCGTGGTGAAATGGTCGCGGCGGTCGTCCGGGATGTGCTTCGGGATCGCCAGGTTCCAGGCCTGGAGCTCCTTCAGCCCCATCGAGACGTTGGACCGCGAGACGCCGAGCGCGTCGACGATCTGCTCCGCGTTCAGCGGCTCCGGCGAGACATACAGCAGGGCGTAGATCTGCCCGACGGTCCGGTTGATGCCCCAGCGGCTGCCCATCTCACCGAAATGCAGCACGAAGGCCTGGACGAGCGGAGGGAGGTTCATGTCGTTCCCGTGATTTCAGGAATTTCTGAAATAGGGAAACCCGCGAACGTTTCAAGTCGTCCACATTCGCCTCTGGCGCAGGCGCGGAGCGGCGCCCGCCGTCAGGCTCCGCCGGCGTAGTCCAGCACGAGGTCGGCGAGCGACCCCACCAGCTCCGTCAGCCGCCGACCCGCCCATCGCCCTCGATGACCAGGAACTCGTCCGGGCCGGAGTGCCCGCTCGCATAGCCCAGGCCCGTGGCGCCGAGCACGCCCTTGCCCAGGATGGCGCTGAAATGCCCGGTCGGGCCGCTGGTCCCCCGGCAGGGCCAGATCGTGGGCGCGATGCCCTGGCGGGCCAGCGCCGCGCGGGCGGCGCGCACCAGGTCATGTTCGACCGGAAGCTTCTGCGACCCGACGGCGCCCAGGACCCGGAGCCCGATGTCGGGGTAGCCGTGGCAGTCCAGGTGGCCGCGGATCCGGGCGAGGCACGCATCGGGGTCGATGTCCGGCGGCAGGCGATGGTCGATGGTGCAGCGCGCGACCTCCGGCAGCGTCCAGGCCGGCGTGCCTGGTCCCGTCATGCCGGCCGCAAGCCCATCGATGTTCATCGTGGGCTCGAAGCAGTAGCGGCGGAACACCTCGCGCCCCTCCGCGTCGCCGAGGAAATGCGGCGCGGTGGCGCGCGGGCCGATGCCGGGCACGGCCGAGGCTTCCCGCCCCCGGTAGAGCGCGGCGAGCTGGTCGAGCAGCGCGTCCTCCTCCGGCGTCGGCGGGCTCAGCCCCTCGGCGAAACCATCCACGAGGATGCGCCCGGTCTTCGCGTCGTAGAGCGTGGCCAGCGCGTGGATCAGCCGCCAGGTCGGCGAATCCAGCACGCCTTGGGTCGAGGAATGCGCCGCCGCGCCGATCGGGCCCCTGCCCCAGGACGCCGAGGAACAGGTGATCTCGAGCTTCAGCAGGCCCTTGTTGCCGAGGAACAGCGCCACATCGCCATTCGCCGCCTGGCTGGGACCGGGCCAGATCACCGCGTCGGCGCGCTCCAGCTGGGGTTCGTGGCGCCTGATCAGGTCCGGCATGAAGGGGCTGCCGAGAAACTCCTCCCCCTCGATCAGGAACAGCAGGTTGACCGGCAATTCACCCTCCGCATCGCGGATGGCGTGCAGCGCCTGCAGGAAGGCCAGGGCGCCACCCTTGCTGGCGGCCCCGCGCCCATAGAGCACGCGCAGGAAGGCCGGATGCGCCGCCACCACGCCCTGGTAGGGATCGACCGTCCAGCCACTGCCGAGGCCGTTGGTATCGAGGTAGCCATAGACCGCGAGGGTCCGCGCCGCGCCGGCATCGTAGCGGGCCCAGACCGCCGGCAGGCCCGGTGTTTCCACCACCTCCGCGACTTGGCAGCCGAGTTCGCGATACTGCGCCGCGAGGAACCCGGCGGCGCGCCTGACGCCCGCCGCATCGCCCAGGGTGCTCGGGATCGCCAGGTAGTCGCGCAGAAGGTCCAGGTGCTGCGGCAGCCGCTGGCCGATGAGCCCCTGAACGCGATCATGCCGTGCCATGCCCGCCCCCTGCGCGTGTCGCCGGCCGATCCGCCCGCGGCGGATCGGCCGTTGGTCGTCCGGCACCGATCCGCGGCGGCGCCTACGGCTTGCGGTGCAGCGCCCGCATGTTGGCGGAGACCCGCCGGCGGGCCGGGCGCAGCGCCGCTTCCGCCACCGCATCCATCGAGGCGCCGCCCAGCGCGGCGCGGCCGGCGGCGAAGGCGCCATCGGTGAAGGCCTTCTGCTTCTCCGCCACCATCTCGGCCAGCGCCGCGCTGGCGCCGACCGGATCGGTGCCAAGCTGCATGCTGCGCAGCGTGAAGACCCAGCCCGCCTGCCAGGCGAACAGCGCGTAGGCGCCCGGGTTCATCACGACAGGTGGGCCAGCACCGCTTCGGCCTTGGAGACCTCGAAGGCGCCCGGCGCCTCGACGGCCACGTGGCTCACCTTGCCGTCCTTCGCCACCAGCACGAAGCGCTGGCTGCGGACGCCGAGGCCGCGCGCCGTCAGGTCGAATTCCAGGCCCATGGCGCGGGTGAAGGCGGCGGAGCCATCGGCCAGCATCACCACCTGGTCGGTGATGCCCTGGTCCTTGGCCCAGGCGCCCATCACGAAGGCGTCGTTGACCGACATGCAGGCGATGGTGTCCACGCCCTTGGCGCGCAGCGCATCCGCCTGGGTCACGAAGCCCGGCAGGTGCTTCGCCGAGCAGGTCGGCGTGAAGGCGCCGGGGACGCCGAACAGCACCACGGTCTTGCCCTTGAAAAGCGCCTCGGTCGAGACCTCCTTCGGTCCCTCCGCGGTGGCCTGCATGAGGGTGGCGGCCGGGATGCTGTCGCCTGGCTGGATGGTCATACGCGGTCTCCTGAATCCTTGACCTGATTAGATCAAGAAGGACCACGGCGTCCATGCAGGGGCGTGCTTGCGGGAGCCCGCCGACGGCGCCATGTAGATGGGCACGATGGTAAGCCGCGATCCCAACCCACCGACCGAAGCCGAAGGCTACCTGACCGGGCAATTGCTGGTCGCGATGCCGGGCATGGCCGATCCGCGCTTCACCCGCAGCGTCATCTGCCTCTGCGCGCATTCGGCGGATGGGGCGATGGGACTGGTGCTGAACCAGCCGCTGGACAATCTGTCCTTCGACGAATTGCTCGGCCAACTCGGCCTGGACCCGGTGCCCCCGGCACGCCGCATCCGCCTGACCCAGGGCGGCCCGGTGGAAGGCGGCCGCGGCTTCGTGCTGCACACCGCGGATTGGGAGACGGAGGGCAGCCTCAAGGTGATGCCGGACCTGGCGCTGACCGCCAGCGTCGAGATCCTGAAGGCCATCGCCACCGGCGGCGGGCCGCGCGAGGGGCTGCTGGCGCTCGGCTATGCCGGCTGGGGGCCTGGGCAGCTCGACAACGAGTTGCAGCAGAATGCCTGGCTGTCCGTGCCCGCGGATGAGGACCTGCTGTTCGCCGAACAGCCGGGCGACCTGTGGCGGGCTGCGATGGCCAAGCTCGGCATCGACCCCTCGGCCTTGTCCGGCAGCGCCGGGCATGCGTAGATTTTTGCCCTCAAGCGGCGGGCGGCCGCATCCGCGGCCTTGCCTGCGCGCCTTGCACTGACAGGCCCGGCGGCGCGGCTGGTCTGGGCGCGGGCCGCCTTCGCGGCCTCGGCCCGCGGAGTGGCGGGCCGCCAGCACTGAGTTTGGGTCGATGCTGGACTTCCCGCCGCTGCCGCCGCACATCGATGGCATGGCCGTCGCGCCCCGGATTCGCCTGCTGTCCGAGACCACCGCCAACCGCATCGCCGCCGGCGAGGTGGTGGAGCGCCCGGCCGCGGCGGTGAAGGAGCTGGTGGAGAACGCGCTGGATGCCGGCGCCACCCGCATCGCCGTGACGCTGGAAGACGGCGGCATCGGCCGCATCCTGGTGGAGGATGACGGCCATGGCATGGACGCCGCGGACCTCAGCCTCGCGATGGATCGCCACGCCACCTCCAAGCTGGCGGAGGAGGCGATGCTGTTCCGCATCGCGACGCTCGGCTTCCGGGGGGAGGCCCTGCCCTCCATCGGCGCGGTCTCCCGCCTCACCCTCACCTCCCGCCCTGGCGGCGCGGCCGCGCATGCGATCCAGGTGGAGGGCGGCCGCAAGGGGGATGTCGCGCCGGCCGCCGGCGCGCCCGGCACGCGCGTGGAAGTGCGCGACCTGTTCTTCGCCACCCCGGCCCGCCGCGCCTTCCTGCGGAGCCCCCGCCACGAGGCGGAACAGGCGGTGGAGGCGGTGCGGCGCCTCGCCATGGCCTGGCCGGAAGTCGCCTTCCGGGTCGAGGTCGAGGGCCGCGTCGCCCTGTCCCTGCCCCCCGCCGACCGCACGGCGCGGATCGCGGGGCTGCTCGGGCCGGATTTCGCCGCCGCGGCGGTGCCGGTGGAGGCGTCCCGCGACGGCGCGACCCTGTCCGGCCTCGCCGGGCTGCCGACGCATCACCACGCGACCTCCGCCGCGCAGCACCTGGTGGTGAACCGCCGCCCGGTGCGCGACCCGCTGCTGCGCACGGCGCTGCGCGTCGCCTATCGCGACCTGGTGCCGGCCAAGCGCTTCCCGGCCGCGGCGCTGTTCCTGGAGGTGCCGCCGGAGACCGTGGACGTGAACGTCCACCCGATGAAATCTGAGCTGCGCTTCCGCAATGCGGAGTCGGTGCGCGGCCTGATGATCTCCGCGCTGCGCCGCGCCGTGGCGGTGGGCGCGCCCGGGGCGGCGCCGGAGGACCTCGGCGCCGGGGCCTTCGCGGCGCCGCCCGGTTTCGCCGAGGCCGCGGCACCTGGCATCTTCCCCGGCTGGCGGCCGCCTTCCGGGCCCCTGCCGCAGCGGCCGCGCGGGCCGTCCCTGCCGCTCGGCTTCGCCGCCGCGCCGCTGCCCGCCCCACTGCCCGACTTCCCGCAGGACGGCCCGCTCGGCCGGCCGCTGGGCCAGATTCTCGAGACCTATGTGCTGGCGGAGGCGGCGGATGGGTCGCTGGTGCTGGTGGACCAGCATGCGGCGCATGAACGGCTGACGCATGAGGCGCTGCGGGCGCAGCTGGTGGAAGGCGGCGTCCGCGCCCAGCCGCTGCTGCTGCCGGCGGTGGTGGAGATGCCGGCCGCCGATGCGGCGCGGCTGCTGGACCAGGCGGCGGCGCTGGCGCGGCTCGGCCTGGAGATCGAGGGTTTCGGCCCCGGCGCGGTGCTGGTGCGCGCCATGCCGGCGCTGCTCGGTGCACCCGACCCGGCGCCGCTGCTGCGCGACCTGGCCGAGGAACTGGCCGAGATGGACGAGGCCTTAGCGCTGGAGGCGCGGCTGGATGCGGCGGTGGCGCGGCTGGCCTGCCACGGATCCATCCGCGCCGGGCGGCGGCTCGGGTCCGCGGAGATGGCGGCGCTGCTGCGCCAGATGGAGGCGACGCCGCGCGCCGCCACCTGTTCCCACGGCCGCCCCACCGTGCTGCGCTTCGGAAAGGCGGAGCTGGAGAGGCTGTTCGGCCGGCGCTGATCCGGGGCAGGATGGCGCCAACCCTGGATGGATGCGCCGCCGATGCCCCTGATGCAGTTGATCTACACCTCCCGCCCCTTCGGCTTCTCCGGCGACATGCTGGACGACATCCTGATGGCCGCCCGGCGCAACAACCAGCGGAACGGGCTGACCGGCGCGCTGATCTGCCGCGCCGATTTGTTCATGCAGATGCTGGAAGGCGAGCGCAGCAAGGTGACCGCCACCTTCGGCCGCATCCTGCGGGATGACCGGCATCTGGAGGTCTCGCTGGTGTGGGTCGGCGACGCGCCGGCGCGGCTTTTCCCGAACTGGGACATGCTGGACGACCCGGCGCGGAGCTGGATGTGGAGCCGGGAGGATGTGCGGGGCGGGGCGGTGACACGCGCCTCGGCGGCGGAGGCGCGGGGGGTGTTTGAGCGGGTGGCGGGGGAGGTGAGATAGCGTTCACGCACACGCCTGGGTTAGTTCTTTTCAGGCACGGATAGCGTCTGATCTCCGAGATCGGCGAAGGTCAATTGAATGCTGAGGCGTCTAGTTGTGGCGCACAAGCAATTGTAGTGTTGGGATCGATAGATGCGCACGGTTGCCAAATTCCAATTTCAGTGCTCTGCCGAAAACGGTGCTGAGGTTAATGCTCTTCGCGTAATCCATCAATGGCGGGAGCGGAAATTTCTTCAGTCTAAAGATGGCGACATTACGATATTGCGGAGCGGTGTACCGGCTTTAGTTGAGCAACAAAGTGAAGATTTGGACGATCTTCGGCTCACGGAAATTAAAGTTCTGGAACCGGTAAGCGGTGGTGAACTTATGACCACAGTTCGACTTTTGGAAAGTCCAACCAAAATCAGCTTTCAGTGCATACTCAGTGTCGGCTCTAACGGCGACATGAGTCCCCCGAACATCTCAATTCGATCCCCTCGTTTCATACGAGACATCATTTCTCTTCCTTATTCGTGGTGCGTCAGCAACACAAGCGAGCGAGTATTTAATCGAAATTTTCCTGTTCACGTCAATGATTATGAAGAATTCGAAGAACTTTTAACTTCGCCGAACAGACGCCTGCCTATTGTTGCTGTGTCTGAACTCAACGGACAGACGCTGGCAGGCGACCTACACGAGCAAATCGGCAATTTTTCTTGTGGCCTTGCCCACACAATCCGACTTTCTACGGAAGCATCTTGGGAATTAACACGCCGCTTGGGCCGTGAATGGTCCTGCTTCAACGGCGCAGTACGGCTCTTCTGGCCCTTCCGGCCCGACCAAAATTTTCGAACACACCCCCTCTGGACATTCGATCAAATTCTCTTCGAGGGTCGAACGGAAGCACTTTCACGCGATAGATTTGTTGCCTTCTTAAGCCAAAAACTGATCGAGGCATCAACGTTCACGGCCGATGACAGACAGGTGGTCGATTTTGAAGCGGTGCGTTTGCGAAGAATAACTGAAGTTGCTGGTGCCGCTGCCGCAAATTCGGGCAATTTTGAGGCTCTTGCCGATGCATACGCAGTCGAAAATGACGCGCTTAGAAAAAAGGTTGCCGACCAAAAGCTAGAAATAGAAGATCTTCGACAGAACGTCGAGGCTTTGATTATTGCGGAGAGAGCGGGATCTGAACAAGTTGGCGTCGCGGATCGTGAGCTTCCGCCAGAAACAGTTAGTGAGGCCGTTTCTATTGCAAGACGGGATCTTGCCGGCTCGCTACTGATCGCGCCAGAATCAGAAAAAGAGTGGCTCAATTTAAATCAAACAGCAGGCCCTCCTGAGAAAATATTGCGATACTTGAGAACTCTTGGCCGGCTTTCTAATTTGCTGGCATCCGGGCAACCGCTGGGCGATACTATTCCGATTTGGCTGGGCAAGAATGGATTAACTTGCAGCATAGATTCACAGACGTCGCGACGGAACAGAGCAGACCGGGCTTTCCGGACCAGGATCATAAACGGGGAAATGGTAGAATGTGAATATCATGCCAAGCCATCCGACGGAACTTCGCCGGATATGTGCGTGAGAATTTATTTTGGTATCGTTGACGTAGCGCCCAGAGTGCGAGTCGGTTATATTGGTCGCCACTTATCTTAATGCAGCCCGCTAGTGCCGATCTAAAGCCGAGAGGTTGACTCTCCTCACCTCCCCCTCCACCACCTCTCCCCCATGCCCAAGCTCCAAGCCGCCCAAATCCCCGTCACCCCCTTCCAGCAGAACTGCGCCCTGATCTGGGATGCCGAGACCCTGCGCGGCACGGTCATCGACCCGGGCGGCGATGTGCCGCGCATCCTTGCCGCCATCGCCAAGGCCGGTTGCACCATCGACAACATCCTGCTCACCCATGGCCATCTGGACCATGCCGGCGGGGCGGAGGCGTTGCGGGATGCGCTGGTCGCCGCGCAAGCCGCGCCCGCCCCCATCGAGGGTCCGCATCGCGACGACGAATTCCTGCTCTCGGGCATCGCCGACCAGGCGCGGCAATACGGCATCCCGGACCTCGCCAATGCCACGCCGGATCGCTGGCTGGAGGAAGGCGAGACGGTCCGCATCGCGGGGCAGGATTTCGGCGTGCTGCACTGCCCCGGCCATGCGCCCGGCCATGTGGTGTTCACCAATGTGGGGCTCGGCTTCGCGGTGGTGGGGGATGTGCTGTTCCGCGGCTCCATCGGCCGCACGGATTTTCCGTATGGCGACCACGAGGCGCTGATCCGGGGCATCGTCACCAAGCTGCTGCCGCTGGGGGACGGGATGCGGTTCTTGTGCGGGCATGGGCCGGGCTCCACCTTTGGGGAGGAGCGTAGGACCAATCCTTTCCTGCCGAGGTAGGGCGGCCCCCCTCACCCAACCCTCTCCCCCCGGTAGTGGGGGGAGAGGGCTTAACGGCGTGATGCGGCGCGTTCGCTCATGATGCAGGCGAAGACCACCACGGCGGCGCCGGCCAGCATCGCGGCGCCGGGCACGCGGCTCCAGAAGGCGAAGTCCCAGGTCAGCGACCAGACCAGGCCGGAATAGCCGAAGGGCGCCAGCCGGCTGGCGGAGGCGTGCCGGAACGCCTCGGCCAGGGCCACGGTGGCGAGGCCGACGATCAGCCCGTTGCCCACCATCTGTGCCAGGGTCAGCAGGCTCGGCGTGGACCAGTTCGCCAGCCCCAGCGGCAGCATCACCGCCAGGCCGAGCAGGGACGGCCAGACCAGCACGCGGGCGATGCCGGGCTCGCCGCGCAATTGCCGGTTCAGGGTGAAAACCGTCGAATAGCAGAAGGTGCCGCCGAGCGCGTAGAGGTACCCCGCCACCGGCGCGCCCCCCGCCATGCCCGAAAGCCCCGGCGCCAGCCCCACCGCCACGCCGGCGAACCCCACCGCGCACCAGCCCCAGGCGGCGCGGCCCGGTGTCTCCCGCAGGAACAGCGCGGACAGCGCCAGCACGATGAAGGGGGAGGTGAAGAACACCAGGTAGCCCTCGGCCAGCGGCAGCCGGCTGAAGGCCTGGAAGAAGCAGATGGCGCTGCCGAGCATCACCAGCGCGCGGGCCGCATGCAGCCGGGGGAAGCGCGTGGTCAGGGCGCCGCCCCAGCCTGGCACCAGCGCGCGCATCGCCAGCACCACCACCAGCAGCGTCACGAATCGCACCAGCAGCACCTGCCAGACCGAATGGCCGTCGGACAGCAGCTTGCTGTTGGCGTCGAGCAGGCCGAACAGGCCGATCCCGGCCAGCATCAGCGCGGGACCGCGCAAATCAACCCCTCCCCCGCGCCGTCGCGGCGGCGAGATATGAGGGGCGTCGCGTCCCGATGTCCACCGCAGGGCGGCCATGCCGAGGCGCCACCTTCCCACTGACCTGCATCCCGTGCAAAAGCCGCCCTCCATGACCCCGCAACTCGCCTCCGTCCTGATGCCGCTGATGCGTGGCATGGACCCCGAACGCGCGCATGACCTGGCGCTGCGCGCGCTGCGCTTCGGCCTGGCCGGCGCCGACCGATCCCCGGATGACCCGGTGCTGGCGACGCGCGCGCTGGGCCTCGATTTCCGCAACCCGATCGGCCTGGCCGCCGGCTTCGACAAATCCGCGATGGCGCTGGCGCCGCTGATGCGGCTGGGCTTCGGCTTCGTCGAGGCCGGGTCCGTCACGCCGAAGCCGCAGATCGGCAACCCGAAGCCCCGCCTGTTCCGGCTGGCGGAGGACCGGGCGGTGATCAACCGCATGGGCATGAACAATGCCGGCCTGCCCGCCTTCCTGGCCCGGCTGGCGCATCTTCCGGCCAAGCGGCCCGCCGTGCTCGGCGTGAACATCGCCATCAACAAGGATGGCGCGGCGCCGCTGCGGGATTATCCGGCGCTGTATGCCGCGGTGGCGCCGCATGCCGGCTACGTCGCCATCAACGTCTCCTCCCCCAACACGCCGGGCCTGCGCGACCTGCAGGGCGAGTCGCAACTGCGGGAGATCCTGGTCGCCGTCGCGGAGGCCCGTGCCGCGCTGAGCGGGCCGCGGCCGCCGATCCTGGTAAAGATCGCGCCGGACCTGTCGCCGGCGGCGGTGGAGCCGATCGTGGAGGCGGCGGTGGCCCATGGCATCCAGGGGCTCATCGTCTCCAACACCACCATCGCCCGGCCGGCGCCTTTGCGCTCCGCCTTGAAGGCGCAGGCCGGCGGCCTGTCCGGCCCGCCGCTGCGCGCCGCCTCGACGGAATTGCTGCGGCGGGTGGCGGGGCTGGTGCGCGGCCGCGACCTGGTGCTGATCGGCTGCGGCGGCGTCTCGACCGGGGCGGAGGCGCTGGAAAAGATCAAGGCCGGCGCCGCGCTGGTCCAGCTGTACGCCGCCTTCGCCTATGGCGGGCCGGCGCTGATTCCGCGCCTGAAGCGCGACCTCGCGGCCGCATTGCGGCGGGAGGGTTTTGCCAATGTGGCCGAGGCCGTGGGAGTCGACGTGCGATGAGGATGCTGGACGGCGTCGCCCCGCTGGCGGAGCGCTATGACGGCTTCATCCTGGACCTGTGGGGCGTGGTGCATGATGGCCGCCAGCCCTATCCGGGGGTCGCCGATGCGCTGGGCCGGCTGAAGGCGGCCGGCAAGCGCATCGCCTTCCTGTCCAACGCGCCGCGCCGGTCCTTCGTGGTGGATGCGCTGCTGACCGGGATGGGGCTGGACCGCGCGCTGTGGGACGGCACCATGACCTCCGGCGAGCTCGCCTGGCGCCACCTGAAGCACCGGGACCGGGCGGATTTCGCCGCACTCGGCATGCGGGCGCTGCACATCGGGCCGGAACGCGACCTGTCCGTGCCGGCGGAGACCGGCCTGGTGCTGGTGGACCGGGCCGAGGATGCGGAATTCGTGCTGAACACCGGGCCGGAACCCGCCCGCGGCAACACGGATATCGAGCCGTACCGCGCCGCGCTGACCGCCTGCGCCGCGCGCCACCTGCCGATGGTCTGCGTCAACCCGGACCGGCATGTGATGGTGGGGGACCAGCGCGTGCTGTGCGCCGGGGCGCTGGCGGATCTGTATGTGGCGCTCGGCGGGCCGGCGGCGATCGAGATCGGCAAGCCGGACCCGGCCTGCTACCCGCCGGTGCTGGAACTGCTCGGGCTGAGCGACCGGTCCCGCATCGTCGCCATCGGCGACAGCCCGCATACGGACCTCGCCGGGGCGCAGGCGGCGGGCATCGATGCGGTCTGGGCGCTGACCGGGCTGGTCGCGCACGCCCATGGCGCCACACCGGACCCGGAGCGCCTGGCGGCGGAAGCGGCGGCGGAGGGGGTGCGCCCCGTCGCCACCCTGTCCGCGCTGCGCTGGTAGCGGCTACAGGCTGAACGCGACGGCGCCGTTCTCCGCCACTTCGTAGCCGCCGAGCCGCGCGGCGCGGGCGGCGAAAACCGGGTGGCGGGCGAAGCGCAGCAGGTGCTGCATCGGCGGCGCGAAGAAGTGCCGGCGGGCCATCACCAGGTCGAAGCGCTCCCGGAACAGCGGCACGAAGGGCAGGCCGCGGGCGGAGGCCTCGGCGCCGATCCCGAAGCCCACATCGGCGCGGCCTTCCTGCACCGCCGCGGCGACCTCGTCTTCGGCCAGTGCCGGGGTTGGCAGGAAGCCCACCTGCTCCAGGCGGATGCCGGCCTCGCCCAGCAGGTGCACCAGCAGCACATGGCTGCCGGCGCGCTTCTGCCGGCCGGCGACGCGCAGGCCGGGTTGCACCAGGTCCTCGATGCGGTGGAGGCCGCGCGGGTTGCCGGGGGGCAGGATCAGGCCCTGGGCGCGCCAGGCCCAGATGATGCCGACCATGGGGCGGCCCGGCAGGTCCTCCCGCACCGCCGGTTCGTTGAAGGCGCCGGTGTCCGGGTCGCGCAGGTGCATCGCGGCGGCCCTCACCTGGCCGGCCGCCAGGGCCGCAAGACCCTCCAGGCTGCCGCCCGCCCGCAGCGCCAGGCCGCAGCCGGATTGCCGCACGGCCCAGTCCAGCAGCGGGTCATGGCTTCCGGCCAGGATCGGCGGCGGGTCCGGGCGGTGCTCGCCTGCCGGACCCTCGGCCTGGGCCGCCAGCCAATGCTCCAGCTTCGTGCGGGGGAACAGCCACTTGCCGCCCAGCTGGACGCAGGGCAGGCGCTGAGCCCGCGCCAGGTCATAGAGCGAGCGCTCCGACAGGCGGAGATAGGCGGCCGCCTCGCGCAGGGTCAGGACATCCGGCATCTGCCGGCAGGGAACGGCAGACGGCGTCGTTGCGTCAAGGGATTACCGGGTTGACCCCTGTGGCTGCCATCCGCAGCTTGCAGCCCTCCCCAGGAAGCCGCCTTGAACGATCTCGGCACCGCCGCCACCACCGCCCTGCAGCTTGTCGCCACCGCCGACCCGGCCGTGGCGCAGATCGTGCTGCTGTCGCTGCGGATCAGCTTCTCGGCGCTGCTGATCGCGGCGCTGGTCGGGCTGCCGCTGGGGGCGCTGCTGGCGGTGGCGCGGTTTCCGGGGCGCGGCGCGATCCTGGCGGTCCTGAACGCGCTGATGGGGCTGCCGCCGGTGGTGGCGGGGCTGCTGATCTACCTGCTGCTGTCGCGCTCCGGCCCGCTCGGCCCGTTCGGGCTGCTGTTCACGCCGGCCGCCATGGTGATCGCCCAGGCGGTACTGATCGCACCCATCCTTGCCGCCCTGTCGCGCCAGGTGCTGGAGGGGCTGTGGGAGGAATATGCCGAACAGCTCCGCTCCTTCGGCGCCAGCCGGGCGCGCGCCGTGCCGACGCTGCTGTGGGATGGCCGCTTCGCGCTGCTGACCGTGCTGCTGGCCGGCTTCGGCCGCGCCTCGGCGGAGGTCGGCGCGGTGATGATCGTCGGCGGCAACATCGAGGGTTTCACGCGGGTGATGACCACGGCCATCGCACTCGAGACCAGCGCGGGCAACCTGCCGCTGGCGCTGGCGCTCGGCATGGTGCTGATGGCCATCGTGCTGGTGGTGAACGCGCTGGCGCAGGGGCTGCGCGACGTGGCCGCGCGGAGGGGGGCCTGATGCGCGCGCCCGACACCATCCTGCCGCTGCGCGCGGAGGGGCTGGGCTTCACGGCAGCCGGCACGCCGATCCTGTCCGCGGTCACCCTGGAGATCGAGGCGGGGCCGCCGACGCTGATCATTGGCCCCAACGGCGCCGGCAAATCCGTGCTGCTGCGGCTGCTGCACGGCCTGCTGGTGCCGAGCGCCGGCCGGGTGGTCTGGGCCGGGCCGGCGGCGGCGCGGCGGCAGGCCATGGTGTTCCAGCGGCCGGTGCTGCTCCGCCGCAGCGTGCTGGCCAATGCGATCTACCCGCTGAAGCTTGCCGGCGTGGCGGCCACCTCGCGGGAGGCACGCGCGCGGGCGGCGCTGGAGATGGTGGGGCTTGCGGCCCTCGCCCAGCAGCCGGCGCGCAGCCTCTCGGGCGGGGAGCAGCAGCGGCTCGCCCTGGCGCGCGCCGCGGCGCTGGCGCCGGAGGTGCTGTTCCTCGATGAGCCCTGCGCCAGCCTGGATCCGGCCGCGACCCGTGCGGTGGAGGCGATCGTCGCGACGCTGGCCGCACGCGGCACCAAGATCGTCATGACCACGCACGACCTCGGCCAGGCACGGCGCCTGGCCGGCGAGATGCTGTTCCTGCATCGCGGGCGGCTGCGGGAGCAGACGCCGGCGGACGCCTTCTTCAACCAGCCCGCCACGCCCGAAGCCGCGGCCTTCCTGCGCGGCGAACTGGTCTGGTGAACCGGGACTCCGCCATGTCCCGACGCCTTCTGCTGGCCCTGGCTGTCGCGCTGCCGGTCTCGGCGCAGGCGCAGGACCGCTTCATCACCGTCGCCTCCACCACCAGCACCGAGCAATCCGGCCTGTTCCGCCATATCCTGCCGCGCTTCCAGGCGGAGACCGGTATCGCGGTGCGCGTCGTCGCACTCGGGACCGGGCAGGCGCTGGATGTCGGCCGCCGCGGCGATGCCGACGTGGTCTTCGTGCATGACCGGGTGGCGGAACAGCGCTTCGTGCGGGACGGCCATGGCGGGCCACGCCAGCATGTGATGTTCAACGACTTCGTCCTGGTCGGTCCGGCCGCGGACCCCGCCGGTGTCGCCGGCCTGCGCGATACCAACGCTGCGCTGCGCCGCATCGCCGAGGCCCGTGCGCCCTTCATCAGCCGCGGCGACCGCAGCGGCACGCATGCCGCCGAGCTTCGCCTGTGGCAGATGGCCGGCGTCGATCCCGTGGCCGGGCGCGGTGCGTGGTACCGCCAGGTTGGCCAGGGCATGGGCCCGACGCTGAACACCGCCGCCGCGCAGGAGGCCTATGCGCTGACGGATCGCGGCACCTGGCTCAGCTTCCGCAACCGGCAGGGGCTGCGCATCCTGGTCGAGGGCGATGCCCGGCTGTTCAACCACTACGGCGTCATGCTGGTCAGCCCGCAGCGGCACCCGCATGTGAAGGCGGCGGAGGGGCAGCGCTTCATCGACTGGATCATCTCGCCCGCAGGCCAGGACGCCATCGCCTCCTACCGGATCAACGGCGAGCAGCTTTTCTTCCCGAACGCGACGCAGCCGGAGTAGCGGCGGAACCCGGAACGCCCGGCCTCGCTGATCCGCGATACACGCGACGACGCAAATCGAGGAGATGCAGGCATGGCCGACGCCGTCTGGTGGAAGCACGGGATCGTCTACCAGGTCTACCCACGATCTTTCCAGGACGAGAGCGGGGACGGCATCGGCGATCTGCGCGGCATCCGCCGGCGCCTGGATCATCCGGCCTGGCTCGGCGTCGATGCCATCTGGATCTCGCCGATCTACCCCTCGCCGATGGCGGATTTCGGCTACGACGTGGCGGATTTCTGCGGCATCGACCCGATCTTCGGCTCGCTCGCCGAGTTCGACCGGCTGGTGGCCGAGGCGCATGCGCGCGGGCTGAAGGTCATCCTGGACTTCGTGCCGAACCACAGCTCGGACCAGCACCCTTGGTTCCGCGAAAGCCGCGCGTCGCGCGCCAGTGCGAAGCGGGACTGGTACATCTGGCGCGACCCCGCGCCGGATGGCGGGCCGCCCAACAACTGGCTGGCCAATTTCGGCGGCAGCGCCTGGACCCTCGATGCGGCGACGGGCCAGTACTACCACCACGCCTTCCTGCCGGAGCAGCCCGACCTGAACTGGCGCAACCCGGAGGTGCGCCATGCCATGCATGACGCGCTGCGCTTCTGGCTGGACCGCGGCGTGGATGGCTTCCGCGTCGATGTCATCTGGCATCTCATCAAGGACGCGCAGTTCCGCGACAACCCGCCCAACCCGGCCTGGCAGCCGCACAACGCCGGCATCGACCGCCTGCTGCAGGTGCATTCCGCCGACCAGCCCGAGATCCATGAAGTCGTGGCCGAGATGCGCGCGGTGCTGGATGCCTACCCCGACCGCGTGCTGATCGGCGAGATCTACCTGCCGCTGGAACGGCTGGTGGCCTATTACGGCGCGGAGATGGAGGGCGCGCACCTGCCCTTCAACTTCCAGCTCATCTTCGCGGATTGGACGGCGCCGTCGATCGCGAAGCTGATCGCGGAATACGAAGCCGCGCTGCCCGCGCAGGGCTGGCCGAACTGGGTGCTCGGCAACCATGACCAGAAGCGGATCGCGACGCGCATCGGCGCGGCGCAGGCGCGCATCGCCGCGATGCTGCTGCTGACGCTGCGCGGCACGCCGACGCTGTACTACGGCGACGAGATCGGCATGGAGAACGTGGCGATTCCACCGGATCGCGTGCAGGACCCGTGGGAACGACGCGAGCCCGGCCGTGGCCTCGGCCGCGACCCGGCGCGCACGCCGATGCCGTGGGACGGCTCGCGCCATGGTGGCTTCACCACGGGCGAACCCTGGCTGCCGCTATCGCCGGACTTCGTCCAGCACAATGTGGCGCGGCTGGCGGAGGACCCGCATTCGATCCTGACGCTGTACCGCGACCTCATCGCGCTGCGGCGCGCGCATGTGGCGCTGCGGGCCGGTGCCCACGTGCCGATCTCCGCCGAGGATGATGTCCTGGTCTACGAGCGCCACGACGCCGCGAGCGGATCGCGGCTGCGGATCGCGCTGAACTTCGGCGACGAGACCCGACGCCTCGACACCGGCCCCGCGCAACTGCTGCTGTCGACGGCGCTGGACCGGGCCGGCCACGTCGAGGAGGTGGTGCTGCGGCCGGCGGAGGGCGTGATCCTCGCCCCTATCGCCGCTCCCCGCGCAACCTGAACCAGCGGAAGCCATATCCCTCCAGCGGGATCGGGCGCGTCGCCGCGTCCCGCTCGAGCAGTTCCGAACTGCCGAGAAGCTGGATGAGGTAGCCCGCGTCGTCCGGCAGGCTGACCTCAACCGGATCGGCTGCCAGGTTGTGCAGTGTGACGACAACGCCGCCGCGCCATTCGGAGCGCAGCGCCAGCACGCTCGCCACGCCGGTCTCCATCACCTCGCAGGCGCCCCAGCCAATCTCGGGGCAGGCGCGGCGTGTGGCGATCAGGCGACGATTGTGTTCCAGCAGCGATGCGTGCCGGTTGCGCTGCGCCGCCACGTTCAGGCGCTCGAAGCCGAAATCGCCGCCGGTCACCACCGGGCGCACCAGTTCATCCGCCGCGGCACGGGAGAAACCCGCGTTCGCCTCCTTGCTCCACTGCATCGGCGTGCGCACGGGGAAGCGTTCCGGCAGGGACAGGTCCTCGCCCATGCCGAGTTCCTCCCCGTACCAGATCACCGGGGTGCCGGGCAGCGCGAACATCAGGCTGTGCGCCATGGCGATGCGCCGCAGGTCGCCGCCCAGCATCGGCGCGAGGCGGCGCCGGATGCCGCGGCCGTAGATCCGCATGTTCTCCTCGGGTGCGAAGGCCTCGAACGCCTCGGCGCGCTCGGCGTCGGTCAGCCGGCCGAGGTCCAGCTCGTCGTGGTTGCGCAGGAAGCTGCCCCATTGCGCGATCAGCGGAATCTTCGGTGTCGCCCGCATGATCCGCATCACCGGCTCCGCCTCGCCGCGTGCGAGCGCCAGGAAGACCTGCTGGTTCAGCACGAAGTTGATGATCATCTGCAGCCGGTCGCCATCGCCGAAGTATTCGTCGAGGTCGGACATCTCGATGTTCGCCTCGGCGATCAGCACGGATTCCGCTTCGCGCCAGTCCAGGAAGTCCCGCATCT
This sequence comes from Falsiroseomonas sp. E2-1-a20, assembly GCF_051433195.1. NCBI lineage: Bacteria > Pseudomonadati > Pseudomonadota > Alphaproteobacteria > Acetobacterales > Roseomonadaceae > Falsiroseomonas > Falsiroseomonas sp. E2-1-a20. The sequence continues at coordinate 110,963 of NZ_JBHMFT010000017.1, forward strand.
CGACCAGGTAGTGATGCGGGTCGGGACGGTCCTTGGGCGCCTCGACGCCGCGGTACTCGATCAGGAACGGCACGGCGTCGAGCCGGAAGCCGGTGGCGCCGAGCTGCAGCCAGAAGCCCATGATGCGCTCGATCTCCTCGCGCACCTCGGGGTTCGCGATGTTGAGGTCGGGCTGGTGCTTGTAGAAGCGGTGCATGTACCAGGCCTGCGCCGTATCGTCCCAGCTCCAGGTCGACTCCTGCTGGCCGGGGAAGACCATGCCCTCATGCATGTCGGCGGGCTCCTCCTCCGACCACACATACCAGTCGCGCCGCGCGGATCCCGGTTGCCGCGCCTCCTGGAACCAGGGATGGTCGATGGAGGTGTGGTTGACCACCAGGTCGACGATGATGCGCAGGCCGCGGTCGCGTGCCGCGTGCGTGAAGTCGACGAAATCGCCCAGGCTGCCGAGACGCGAATCGACACCGTAGTAGTCGGTGATGTCGTAGCCGTTGTCGCGGTTCGGGCTCGGGTGGAAGGGCAGCAACCAGACGCAGGTCGCACCAAGCGATTCGATGTGGTCCAGCCGGTCGGCCAGGCCGCGGAAATCCCCGATGCCGTCGCCGTTCGAATCCATGAAGGTCTTGACGTCGAGGCAGTAGATGACCGCGTTCTTGTACCACAGGTTGATCATGGCGCGTTCCCGCATGGCTTCCGGGACGGCAACCGCCCCGGCAGCCGATGGTTCCGCCGATCGTCCTGCGCCGGCGCGCGGGACCGGGCCGGCGGCAACGTATCCGCCGCCCGGCCGTTGTCATGCCGGCGCCGTCGGGGCAGGCGCGCCGGCAGCGGATCACGGGGGCGCATGAGGATCGAACAGGAACATGGCCGCCGGCATCCGGCGGAACGGCTCGTCAGGGTGCTGGCTTCCTTCGGCGAGCGGATGGAACTGGGGACCGTGATCCTGCTGCTTCTGCTGGCCGGCAGCGCCTGGGCCTTCATCGAACTGGCCGACGCCGTTGTGGAGGGGGAGACCCTGGCCATCGATCGCGCCCTGCTGCTCGCGCTGCGCTCCTCGACCGATCCTGCGGACCCGCTGGGGCCCGGATGGCTGGTGGAAATGGGGCGGGACATCACCGCGCTCGGTGGCGTGGCGGTGCTGGTGCTGCTGATCCTCGCCGTCTCGGTGTTCATGGCGTTGCGCCGGCTGTGGCATGCGGCGGGGTTGCTTCTCGCTGCCGTGGGCAGCGGCATCCTGGCGAGCACGCTGCTGAAGGCCGCCTTCGACCGGACGCGCCCGGACCTGGTGCCGCACGGCTCCTACGTCTCCACCGCCAGCTTCCCGAGCGGGCATTCCATGATGGCCGCCGTGGTCTACCTGACCCTCGGCGTGCTGCTGGCGCGCGTGGAGCCGGATGGGCGGGTCAAGGTCTTCGTGCTCGGCTGCGCCGTGCTGCTGACGCTGCTGGTCGGGATCAGCCGCGTCTATCTCGGCGTCCACTGGCCGACGGATGTGCTGGCCGGCTGGACGGTCGGCGCCGGCTGGGCGCTGCTGTTCTGGCTCATCGCCCGGGCGCTGCAACGGCGCGGCCGCATCGAGACCGACACCGGCGGCTGATCCCGCTCGCCACCGAGCAGGAAGGGCAGGATGGCGCGGCGAAGCTTCGCCGGGTGGGAGTAGTTCATGCCATGCGCCGCGCCCGCCACGATGGCGAGGCGCCCGCGCGGCAGCAGCCGCGCCATGCGCTCCGCCCAGCCACGCGGCACCAGGTAGTCCCGCGCGCCGAGGACGATCAGGGTCGGCACGGCGATGCGCGGCAGGCCGTCCGCCATGCGGTAGCGGGTCATGTGGCGAAAGGTCTTCGCGTAGCGCCACACCCCGGCCCGCAGATAGTCGGCCAGCGCGACCAGGCCGATCGAGGGCCGCTCGAACAGCGCCGTCAGGAAGAACAGCGCCACCTGGCGCGGCGCCGAGGCATGCTCCGGGTCCGGGGTCGGTCCCTGCAGGACCAGCCGCTCGACCAGGTCCGGGCGCCGCAGGGCGAGTTCCACCAGCACCTCGCAGCCCAGCGAATTGCCCACCAGCATCGCGCGCCGGATGCCGCCGGCGTCCATCCAGCCGGCCAGCGCCCGCGCCATGCCGGGCACCGTCAGGACCCCTGGCGGATCGCCGCTTCGCCCGAAGCCCGGAAGATCGGGCGCGAAGACCCCAACGTCCCGGGCCAGGACGCGCGCCAGTGGCGCCATGTAGCGGCTCGACATGCCGAGGCCGTGGACCAGGACGACCGGCAGCTGTCCCGTGCCGGCCCGCGGCCCGGCGGAGACCAGGGCGTGAATCGTGATGCCGTTCACCCGGGTCCAGCGACTGGCAAGGCGTCCCGGTTGCCGGGGGTCTGGCGGCGCGCGGCGCCACCCGCACAGGGCCAGAAGAACGCCCGCAAGACCGGCGGCCATCAGGACGGGTATCGCGAAGCGTCGCATGCGGTCGTCCGATGGGGCCTGCCGGGTCCTGGTCATCCCCGACAACGCGCCACCCGGGAAGCTGTTGCCGCCGCCGGCAACCGCCTGGACCGGCTAGACTCCGAAAGCCGCGAGGCGCGCCAGCCCCGCCGGATCGTCCACGGGTGGAAGGAACAGGAAATCGTTGATGTAGTGCACGGGGCGCGGGTCGTTCGGTCCGAAGCGGGGCTGGTCGACCTCCGGCCGGAATTCCGCCGCATCCCGCAACCGCCCCGCATCCAGCATCAAGGCGCGGTAGCCGAACCGGTGCAGCCATCCGATGGTCTGGCGGACGCCGCCCGGGCGATGCCGCTCCTCCATCTCGATGAGCAGGACCGGGTGGTCCCGCCGCAGCAGGGTCTCCGCCCCGGCCAGGGCCGCGGCCTCGTGCCCCTCCACGTCCATCTTGATGAAGCCGACCGGTCCGAGCCCCAGCGCATCCAGCCTCTCCCGCCGCACCGCGACCTGGCGGCCGGGTGCGTGGGTGGCCGGGTTGCCGGCCTCGATCGTGGCGAGGGCGGAGGAGGCATCGGGGATGTGCAGCATCACCTCCCCGGCCGCGTCGGACAAGGCGAGGTCGTGGATGACGTGGCGCGTCCCGAAGGCGGAGCGCAGGAACTGCACCTTTGCCGGGTTGGGTTCGACGATGTGCAGCTGGCGGACGCAGCGCCCCATGGCAGCGGCGAAAAGACCCCAGGAGCCGCCGATATCGACGCCGATCCGGCCCGGATCGGACAGGCCGCGCGCCAAACGCAGCGCGAAACGGGTCTCCTGGCTGCGCCACGCGGCAAGGCGCCAGGCCATCTCCGGGCTGAAGCGGAAGGTCGCCAGCTTGACGCTCATGGACAGGCTGCTCATACGCGATCCATCGTGCCAATCGCCCCCAGATCAATTCGGAGTTGCGCGGGGCGGGCTGTATCGCATGCGTGGGCGCGCACGCCCATAGGCGTCCCTGGACGTCGCCGGGCGACGCGACGGCCGGACCGGTCGGCCGCCCGCATGGCGGGTGCGCCGGGAAGGACTGCATGACAGGGCCGAGGCCGCTGCCCACCATCGCCGCCTCGCTGCTCCGGCTCGGCCTGGGGCTGGGCACGCGGGGGCTGGAGATCCTCGGCAAGCTCGGCCTCTACGTCCTGGTGGCGCAGAGCCTGGGGCTGGCCGATGCGGGGCTGTACTTCATCGCCCTGGCCTGGGGCGGGTTGGGCGGCACCCTGGCGCGCGGCGGGCTGGAACGCGCCGCGATGTACCGGATTCCGGCCGAACTGGCCGTCGGCGACGGCGCCGCGGCGCGGCGGGTCCTCCGCCTCGCCCTGCTCGGCTCCCTGCTCGGCGGCTGTGCCGTGGGCGGGGCCACCAGCCTGGCGGGGCCATGGATGGCGCATGCGGTGCTGGCGCAACCCGCGCTGGCGCCCGTGCTGGTGCTGACCGGCATCCTGGTCCTGGCCGACGCGCTCGCCCTCACCGCCGGCAGCGTGCTGGCCGGCCTGCACCGCAACGTCGCGGCGCAGCTCACCGGCGCATCGCTGTGGCCGGGGCTGGCGCTGGTGGCGCTGTGGCTGTGGCCGGGCGCGGAGCTGGCGGATGCGCTGGTCCTCACCATCCTCGCGCGGTTCCTGACCTTCGCCATGGGGCTCGGCATGATCCGTGCCGAACGCACCCGGTTCAGGGTGCGCCGCGCGGGCGCGGAGCCGGCAACGCCGCTGCTGCGCCTCGCCCTGCCGCTGCTGGGCGTGGAGCTGGTGCAGGTCTCCCTGGTGACGATGCCCACCCTGATCCTGGCGGCCTTCGCGGCGCCCGAGGCCGTGGCCTATTTCAGCATGGCCAGCCGGCTGTCCATCCTGACCTGGGTCATCCTGGTCAGCGTCGCGACCATCGCCGCGCCGCGCATGGCCGAACAGTACCGCCTGGAGGAGTGGGACCGGCTGCGCCAGACCCAGCGCGCCGCACGCTGGGCCTCCGCCGCCCTCGCGACGCCGCCGCTGCTGGGGATGATGGTGCTGGCACCCTGGCTGCTCGGGCTTTTGGGGGCGGGGTTCGAGCCGGGCGCGGCCGCGCTCCGCATCCTCTGCCTCGGGCAGATCGTGAACGCGCTGTTCGCCTGCCGCGACACGCTGCTCGCCAATACCGGGCATGGCGACGACCTGCTGCGGGTGAACCTGGTCCAGCTTGCGGTGGCGGCGGTGCTGGCCGTCGCCACCATCCCGTGGCTGGGCGCCGAGGGTGCGGCGGCGATGACGGCGATCAGCATCGGGCTCGGTGCCATCCTGCAAAGCCGGATCGCGCGCCGCCGGGTGCCAAGGGCCTTCTGAGCCCGCCCCCTTCCGACGCGCGACCTACAGGCCCCTCGGCTGGGGCCCGTCGGGATGCACCGCCAGCAGATTGCCATGCTGGTCCGGCTGGCGGTCGACCGGGACCAGGCGGCCTGCCTCGGCCCTGTGGATGCGATAGCCGGCGGCGAGCAGCAGGTCGAACACGTCGTGGCTCGCGCCGTTCGCCTCCAGCGCCGCGGCGGCGTTGATCTCGAAGATGATCATGGGCTTCAGCCGCGCGAGGCTCGCCGCCCCGCCGCGCAGCACCGCCAGTTCCAGCCCCTCCACATCCATCTTGATCAGGTCGAGCCGCGTCGCCCCCACCTCGTCCAGGATCGAATCCAGGGTGCGCGTCACCACCTGCTCGCTGGCCACGTCGCCCTTCTGGGGCAGCAGCGAGAAGGCCTGCGGATCGTTGCCGAGCGCCACGTGGTAAAGCTGCGCCACGCCCTCCTCGGCCGCGAGCGCCACCGGCAGGACGGTGACCTGCGGCATGTCGTTGAGCGCCAGGTTGGCGCGCAAAGCCCGCAACGCCTCGCGCCCCGGCTCCACCGCGATCACCCGCCCGCTGCGCCCGACCAGCGTTGCCGCCCGCAGCGTGTAGATGCCGATATTCGCGCCGATATCGAGCATCTGCCCGCCGGGGCCGATCAGGCGGTCCAGCAAGGCCAATTCCGGCTCCGACCGGTCGCGCATCAGGTAGATGCTGACGCTGGTGTAGCGCCCGCCCGCCGGGACATGCAGCCTTTCGCCATCCGGGGTCAGCTGGACCAGGGTCTCCCGCCCACGCAGCACATGCCAGCCCAGGCCGAGGCTGCGTCCCGTCACGACCAGGGGCTTCTCGCGAAAGCCGGGATGCCTCCAGAGCTTGTTCAGCTTGGCGGCCAAAGCCTGCAACATGAATTTCTCCGGCCTGAGCGACGTGGCGAGGGCGTGCATCGGTGCCCGCGCCGGACCCCAGTTTGACCGATCATTCCGCCCGAGGCCAGTTGGCGGGCAGCGGGCCGTGGTCTGGCCCTCAGCCGCCAGTCTCCCGCGCAAGCCGGCGCGCCGCCTCGATCGAGGTCCGGGCCTCCTGCAGGTCGTCCGGCGCCAGCCCCACCGCCGCCTGTGTCCGCGCGGCCGCCGGCATGTGGCACAGGCTGACCAGGATGGGGTAGTGGTCGGACCCGAAGCCGGGCAGCACCCGCAGGTCCTGCAGCGCGAAATCCTCCTGGTAGAGCACCTGGTCGAGCGGCCAGAAGATCAGCGGCCGCTGGGCATGGAAGGTCGAGTGGAATCCGCGCCCGACCCGCGGGTCGATGAGGCCGCCGATGCGCATGGCGCGCCGCGTCACCCGCTCCCACGGCACCGCGTTGAAATCGCCGGCGACGACCGCCGGCTCCGCCGACTCCCGCGCCGCCAGCCCGGCCGCCAGCATGTGCGCGTCCCGGAAGGTGGAAGGCTGCAGCCAGTGCGGCGGGCGCGGATGCAGGCCGTGGAAGGCCACGACGGTGCCATCGCCGAGCCGCACATCCGTGTGGATCGAGGGGCTGAAGGTATCGAACAGGAAGCGGACCTCCGGACCCACCAGTTCCAGGCGGGACAGCAGGTGCATGCCGTAGAAGGCGTGATCCTCGGGGATGTGCTGCGCCCTGTGGGGGTACAGGGGGTTGAGCGCCGCCAGGCGCTGGTCCCACCAGGCATCCGTCTCCATCGCCAGGACCAGGTGCGGGTCGGCCTCGCGGATCATCCGGAAAAGCTCATCCGCCCGCTCGTTGCCCTTCTGCAGGTTCGCCACGAGGACACGCAGGTCCGCCCCCGCCGGACACTCCGCCACGGCCGCGCTGCTTTCCCCGAAGAACGGCACATAGGGATGCAGGCGGTAGACGTGGTAGCCGATCGCCACGCTGATCAGCAGGATGGGGAGGGTACCGAGCGCGTTCCGCGGCCGCCGCAGCGCCCAGTACAGGACCAGCAGGACCACCAGCAGGATCATGAACTGCAACCGGGCGAAGTCGAGCAGGCGCACGAACCAGGCATTGGTCTCGATCAGCGGCAGCAGCGACGCGACCGCGATCAGCAGCATCACCGGAAACACGAGGTATCGCGCGATGGCGGGTCCCACCCGGCCGGGCGTCCGGTTGGTCGGCATCATGTTCCTCCCCCAGAGCCGCAGCGGCCGGCCAGCCTGCAACGGAGGCAACGCCGCGGGCATGCCAGTGTTCCGTGCGGGGGGGGGGCGCGGGCCGGCCTGCGGCAGCGGCCGCATGGCCACAGGCAGGCGCCTTCGAAGGCGGGGGCATCACCAGGCCGCCGGCAGCTCCCGCGCATGCCGCGGACCTCAGCGACGCGCGCCCCGGGCCTTCGAATAGCCGGCCGCATCCATCGATCGTCCGACGTTGCCGCCGCGGGAATAGACGTCGCCCACCACGCGCCCGTAGCGGTCCCGATGATGCGGCACGACGGTGACGGTGCCGCCCCGCGTGCGACGACCCAACTCGCGCTGCGCAGCCCGATAGCCGCGCTCACCCCGTTCCGGCGTGTCGACGCCACGGAGGCGGACACGGCCCTGCCGGCAGGCGAGGGTATCGCCATCCACCGGCCGGCAGCCCGTATAGCGCTGCGGTGCAGCCTGCATGCTGCGCGGCGGCTCTCGCCACTGCGCGTGGGACGGGGCGGGCAGCGAAGCCGCGATGGCCAGGCCCAGGAGAAACTGCCGAAGCATCAAGGCGGAAGTCCTGTCATCTGTGTCGGCCCAGCCTAGCCGCGCCGTCCCGTCGGCCAAGGGCAGGCCGCCTTCGCCATGGCACGCGAGGCCCACCGCGCCATGCCTGCCGGGCGCTGGCGCCGCGTGACCGAAGCCGCCAGGATTGCCGGCCGAGGGCCGCTGCGCCACGACTGCCGGCCAGGGAAAGGAAACGACATGCTCAACCGCCGTACCCTGCTGGGCAGCCTCGCGCTGCCGCTGTGCGCCACCTCCGCGCTCGCGCAGGCCTGGCCGGACCGGCCCGTGCGGCTGGTCGTGCCCTACGCCGCCGGCGGCCCGACGGACACCGTCGCCCGCCTGCTCGCGGAACGGCTCTCCGCCAGCCTGCCGCAACGCGTCGTGGTGGAGAACCGGGCCGGCGGCGGCGCGCTGATCGGCACGGAGGCGGTGGCGCGTGCGCCCAAGGATGGCAGCACCCTGCTGTTCACCACGGTGGTCCACGCGGTGCATCGCGCGCTGCACGGCAACCGGCTGACCTTCGACCCCGCGGGCGACTTCGCGCCGGTGGCACTGGTGGGCGTGGTGCCGCAGGTCATCATGGTGCCGCCGGCCAGCCCGGTGCGGGACATGCCAGGCCTGCTGGACTACCTGCGGTCGGGGCCGCGCGCCTATGGCAGCAGTGGCGCGGGCGGGTCCTCGCATCTCGGGGTCGAGCTGCTGAAGAGCATGACGGGCGTGCAGGCCGAGCACATTCCCTATCGCGGCACGGCGCCGGCGGTGGTGGACCTGATCGCGGGCCGGATCGCGCTGGTGATGGACAGCGTCGCCACCGGCGCCGCGCAGGTGCGGGGTGGTACGCTGCGCGGCATCGCCACCACCGGTCCCCGCCGTTCCTCCGCCCTGCCCGACCTGCCGACGGTGGCGGAGACGGTGCCCGGCTTCGCGGCCACCACATGGAACGCCGTGCTGGCACCATCCGGCACGCCCGATGCGACGATCGCCGCGGTCTCCGCCGCCATCTCCGCCGCGCTGGCCGACACGGCCCTGCAGGCCCGCCTGGTGGAACTCGGCGTCGAGGTGCCGCCGGCGCCGGAGCGCACCATCGACGCGGCGCGGCGATTCGTCGCGGCGGAGACGGCGAAGTGGGAGAAGCTGGTTGCCGATGCCGGCATCCGTGCCGACTGAGGCGCCGCCGCAGGTCGGGCATGGCGCGGTTTCGCAACCCCTGCGGTTCATGCCACAAGGGTTCCAATAAATCCGTCCGGGAGCGAAAAATCATGACCAGCCTTGCCTTCGGCCGCCGTGCCCTGCTCGGCGCCGCCGCCCTGCCGCTCGCCGCACCCGCCCTGGCGCAGGAGGGGTTCCCGAACCGTCCGTTGCGCCTGATCGTCGGCTTCACACCGGGCGGCGCGACCGACATCTCGGCCCGCGCCATCGCCCCCAAGATGGGCGAGGTGCTGGGCCAGCCCGTGATCGTCGAGAACCGCCCCGGCGCCGGCAGCAACATCGCGACCGAGGTGGTGGCGCGCAGCCCGGCGGATGGCCACACGCTGCTGCTGGCCACGCTCGGCGCCCTGGTGGTCAGCCCGATGGTGATCCGCCTGCCGGTGGACCCCGCGCGCGACCTGGTGCCGGTCTCGGTGGCGGTCGACCTGTTCAACATCCTGGTGCTGCCGCCCGACCGGCCGTGGCGCAGCGTGGCCGAGCTGGTTGCCGCGGCGAGGGCGGCACCCGGGCGCCTGTCCTATGGCACCAGCGGCATCGCCGGCGGGCCGCATCTCGCGGGGCTGCTGTTCAACCGCCTCGCGGGCACCGAGACCACGGCGGTGCACTACCGCGGCGGCGGGCTCGTGGTGACCGACCTGTTGTCCGGCCAGATCGACTTTTCCTTCGCCACCGCCGCGTCGGTGCTGCCGCAGGTGCGCGATGGCAAGCTGCGCGCGCTGGCGATCCCGCATCTCGAACGCTCGCGCCTGATGCCGGACATCCCGACGGTCGCGGAATCCGGCCTGCCGGGCTTCGACGTGCCGTCCTGGTATGCGGTGATGGCGCCGCGCGGCACGCCGGACGCCGCCATCGCCCGGCTCAACGCCGCGATGCGCGTGGCGCTGGAGGATGCCGAGGTGGCCGCGGTGCTCAACCGCAACGGGCTCGAGCCGCGCTGGAGCACGCCCGACCAGATGAACGAGGCGCTGGCGGCCGAGCGGGCGAAGTGGACGCCGATCATCCGCGAGAGTGGGATCCGCGTCGATTAGGCCCGAGGCCGCCGCCTACTGATCCAGCGGGATGCGGGGCTGGCCTGAGACATCTCCGCCGGGCGGATGGGGCGCAACGCCGAGCGCGCTGCGCACGGCCTCCAGCCAGCCGCGGCCGAAGTCGCGGTCCGGCTCCAGGCAGGTTCCCTCCGCCCACTCGTTCCAGGCATTGACGAAGACCAGCCGTTCCTCGCCCCCGGCGCCGTCCTGCCGATGCCGCACCACGCCGCGCAACCAGCGGCGGAAATGGCCCGGCGTCGCGCCACGGAAGACATGCGCCGCGGCGCCACGACGCGCGGTGTTGTCCCAGCCCATCATCACCGCGCGGTGCAGGTCCACGCCGTCGCCGTCCTGCGCCAGGCGCGCGAGCGCGGCATCCACCGTGGGGCCATATTCGTACAGCCCGCCCGTCATCCCCTCGGGCAGCGCGCCGCTGGCCGCCACGGTCGGCATGCGGTGCGGCGGAAACTCGAAATAGGAATCGAGGCCGAGCGCCGCCGGCTGATCCGGCAGGGGCTTGTCCTCGCCAAGCGAGAGCCAGCCGGCGGCAAGATGCACCTCGCCCACGCCGAGCCGGCGCAACGCCGCGCGCAGCGCGGCAACCGCCTCGGCCGGCCGGGGCACATGCATGATCCGGTACACCATCAGCATCGGCCGGCCGCCGGGGCCCCCCAGCCGCAGGTAGCGCCGGTCGCGCAGCAGCGGCGCGACGTCCTTGGCGAAGGCTTCCACCCAGCCCTCGCGGTAGTCCTGCGGCATCAGGACTTCCTTGTTGGCGCCATCCCAGTTGCGGCTCCAGGGCTCGTTGGCCCAGCAGATCATGAAGGGGAAGTCCGGCGTGCCGGAGGCCAGCACCTCGTCCAGCGGACGCTGCAGCAGCCGCTGCCCCTCGCCGAACCAGTAGTAGTAGTAGCAGAAGGCGGAGATGCCGTGCCGCCGCGCGAGGTCCGCCTGCGCCTCGCGCGTCTCCGGCAGCCGCAGGTCGGTGAAGCCAAGCTCGCCCGGCAGGCGTGGCTGCCGGTGGCCGGGAAACAGCGACTTCGCCTTGGTGACATTGGTCCATTCGGTAAAGCCGCGGCCCCACCAGCGGTCGTTCTCCGGAATCGGGTGGAACTGCGGCAGGTAGAAGGCCACCACCCGCGGCGGCGACACCGCCCTGCCCGCGCCCTGCCCCGCAGGCTGCGCATCCGCCGTGCCGGCGACCAGTGAAGCCTGCTCCAGCCGCATGCCCGCCGCATGGCAGGCGATGCCGAACAGGCGTTCCATCGCATGCGCCAGCGCCCCGTCGGTTCCGATCGGCTCCGGCTCGAACGACTCGTTCGCGACATGAAGGCCGAGGAGGTCGTGCAGGAGGGATCCACGCAACCAGAAGATCGACCCACCCGCGAAGGGAATCCGCGTCGCCTGTTCCACCGTGTAGCCCAGCAGCGGCAGCAGGTTCGCCAGGTGCTGCAGGTTGCCGCCCCAGTGCACCTCGCCGTTGAAGATCTGCCCATCCGCGACCACCATGCCCAGGTCGGGATCGTCATCGAAGGCGGCGACCAGGGCCGCCGATCCCGCGCGGTCCGGCAGCACGCCGGAGACGAGATGCCGCCGCCAGACATCGCCATCCTCGCGATGCGGGCTGCGCTTGGTGTGCAGCTTGCAGATCAGCGCGTATTGCGCCAGCGCGCCGGTGGCGGCGACCGCCATGAAGGGCAGGATGTCGCGGCCGCGGTTGGGAAAGGCCCAGACATGGGCGCGCGGGAAGCGCCGCAGGATGTCCTCGCGCAGATGCTCCGAATGGCCCTCGACCAGCGTCACGAACAGGTCGAACGGCTCGGCCAGCCGCGTCGTCGCCTCGAGCATCTCGTCGCAGAGCTCAGGGTAGAACACATGCGCCACCACCGCGATGCGGGCACTGGGCACGAAGCCCCGCAGCGCGAACAGGTCGGGCAGCTGGATCGGCCAGCGCGGCATCCGCGGTGCCGCCGCATCCGGCCTGCGCACCGTGCCGGCCGCCTGTGGCTCCGCCACCAGGTCGGGCAGGTCCTCGATGCCGGGCAGCAATGCCGCGCCTTCTCCCACACGCGCAGGCTCGGCCGGCAGGAGCCGGGCGCGCCGCGCCAGTTGCATCAGCGAAGGCCGCATGAAGCGCGGCATCCGCTCGCCCACGCTGCGCAGCGGGGCGGTCAGGCGCCAGGACGTGCTGGCACGCAGCGAGAGCGCGTCCTCCACATGCCGGGCCACATCGTTTTCCAGCCTTGCGATCGCGGCGCTTGCCGCGCGCGCCAGCTCCGCCGCCTGCCGCCGGGACTTCTGGTTCTGGGCCTGCGCCGCCTCGAGCGCCGCCAGCGCGCGGCGCAACTCGCCTTCCGCGCGTTCCAGCCTGGCTCTGTCCTCGACGGTACGTTGCGTGGCCTGCTCGCCGTCCTGCCGCCGCGCCTTCACCAGGCGCCCATGTTCGGCCTCGAGGTCGCGTGCCCTGCGGTCGGTCTGCTCCAGCCGTTGCTGCGCCTCGCGCAGCGCCGCCTCGTGCTGCGCGCGCTGCGCCTCGCGCTCGGCCTCGTGGCGCGCGCGGTCCGCGGCCAGCGCCGCCTGCGTCGCGGCGAGGTCGGCATTGTGCGCCTCCATCTGCGCCCAGTGCCGGCGCACCGCCTCGCCGGCCCGATCCTGTTCGGTCTGCTTCGCAAGCCGCTCGATGCCCGCCAGTCCGCGCGCGGCGAAGAAGGAGCGGAGGCGCGTGGCGGCGGCGAAGTCGGAATCCGCCGAGAGCAGGGCCCGCACCGGCTGCGGCAGGTCGTTGCCGACAGCCAGGACGCCGAGGCCGAAGGAGTGGAAGAATTCGAAATGCGGCCGGTCGCGCGACAGCTCCTCCCACAGCTTCCACACGCCATAGTCGGGGCGGCGCACGTTGGTGTCGTGGAACAGCACGACCGCACGGTCCGACAGCGTCGGCTCCCAGGTCTCGAAATCGTTGCGCACGGCCTCATAGGTGTGCGTGCCGTCGATGTGCAGGAGGTCGATGGACCGCTCCGGGAACAGCGCGCGCGCCTGGTCGAAGTCGCTCCGCACGAGCGAGGAGAAATGCCCGTAGCGCGGGTCGTGGTAGGCCGAGAGTTCCTCGAACAGCCCTTCCTCGCGCCCCATATGCGCGTCGCCCTCCCAGGTATCGACGGCGTAGGCGCGGGTGCCGCAGCGCTCCGCCTCGATCGCCTGGCAGAAGGCGAGGAAGGAGTTGCCGCGATGCGTGCCGAGTTCCACCAGCACGCGCGGGCGGAGCGCCGCGATCAGCCAGAATGCGAAGGGAATATGCCCGACCCAGTGTTCGAACGGCTTGAGCCGCAACGGCTCGCGCAGCGTCTCCTCGCCCGCGCCGATGCTGGACAATGCGCGGCCGAGGCCTGCCGGCGTGTGCACGGGCGCCTGTTGATCGTCGAATGGTACCACCGCGGCGTCTCCTTCGTGCCGCACGTCGCCCGGTTGTCGGGGCGCGCGCGGTCCTGCGCTGCTGGCCGCTGCCGCGGCCATCCCGGTTCGTGAATGCTGCCTCGGAAGCCGGGCTAGCCGGGCTTCGAACAGATGATCACCTCGGTGAACTCCGCGACGATGCCGTGGGTTCGATCCGCGTAGCGCCGGATCTCGACATCGAACGGCGTCCAGCGCGAGATCAGCTCCGCCAGGTCGTAGCCGTAGTGGAAGGTGACCAGCGAGCCTTCGCCGCTGATCGGGTTGCCGTGGTATTCCGGCTCCGCGAGATGAGTGATGCGGCCATCCGCCTCGAGCCGCGCCTTCTGCTGCGTCTCCACCAGCCATTTGTAGATGGGCGTCGTGTGGATGTGGTAGCCGCCGGGTCGGAGCGTCCTGAAGATCTCGCGGTAGGCCTGGTCGGGGTGGAAGACGTGCTCCATGACGTCCTGCGTGATCGTGAGGTCGAAGCACGCATCCGCGAAGGTCTGCCGCTCGAGGTTCTCGCAGCGGACACCCTGGTGCGCCTGTCCCGGGGCGACATCCGGGAAGAACTGCGTCGGCAGGTAGCCCTTCGCTTCCGAAGCAAGAAGCTGCGAGACGCCGCGCGGAGCAGGCGAACTTTCATGAATATCCAGACCAGCATAGTGCGGCAGCAACTGGCGTATTGCGAGCATCAGCGCGCGCTCACGGGGGATTGACCCGCCCTCGCACGTCTCACAGATCAAATGGTCACGAAACCAGGAATTCCTCGCCGTAAAGCGGGTGTCCTGCTGACAGATCGGGCAGAATCCATTCCACCCTGCAACAATATTCAAACCCTCCATGCAATATAATCCGTTGGTTGCTGCAATAATGCTTGTCTATTTCAGAAGCCAAGCTAGCCTGCGCAAAGACGATTGTCACCGTCAGATGAAACTTTGGTCGTTACTCGAAATGGTGCCATCGCTCCGTGATGCAGGACCAGCTGCGTCCCGCCGACCATCCCGGTCGCGCTGCGACGGACGCGGCGGCGGAACGCGTCCGGTGCGGCATCAGCGACCACCTGCACCAAGGACATGCCCGCGGCGCGGATCCGCCTCCGCGAAGCCAGCTTCAGCCGCACGATGCGCGGCGCCGCCCGATCTGCTGGAGCCGCGCCGAAACCGGGGCGCCTGATCCCGCAGCGGAAAGGCATTGTGCATTGCAGCACAACGATGTTACAGCTGGATCATGACAGCGAACGCGCCGCCCTGACCCCAGGTTGAGGCATGCCCCGAGGGGGCATGAGACCCCAGGCGCCCGGCAGCCGCCGCGGCCGCGCCCACCTTCCTGCTGCCCTGTTCTGGTCCCGGCTGATCGTGCCGCGCGGCGGGCATGTCTCCCGGAGTATCTCCCCATGTCGCTCTCCCGGCTCCGAGCCGAATGGTTCCCGAACATCCGCGCCGACATCCTCGCCGGCACCGTCGTCGCCCTGGCGCTGATCCCGGAGGCCATTGCCTTCTCCATCATCGCCGGCGTCGATCCGAAGGTCGGCCTCTATGCCTCCTTCTGCATTGCCGTGGTCATCGCCTTCGCCGGCGGCCGGCCTGCAATGATCTCGGCCGCCACCGGCGCCATGGCGCTTGTGATGGTCACCCTCGTGCGCGAGCACGGGCTGCAATACCTGCTGGCGGCCACCATCCTCTGCGGCGTGCTGCAGATGATCGCCGGCGCGCTCAAGCTCGGCGTGCTGATGCGCTACGTCTCGCGCTCCGTCATGACCGGCTTCGTCAACGCGCTCGCCATCCTGATCTTCATGGCGCAGCTTCCCGAACTGATCGGCGTCACCTGGGTGACCTATGTGATCGTCGCCGTCGGGCTTGGCATCATCTACCTGCTGCCACTGCTGACCAGGGCGGTGCCGTCACCCCTCATCGCGATCGTGGTGCTGACGGCGGTGGTGATGTGGCTGGGCCTCGATGTGCGCACGGTCGGCGACATGGGCCAGCTGCCCGCCGAGCTTCCGGCCTTCTTCCTGCCCGACGTGCCGCTGACGCTGGAGACGCTGTGGATCATCCTGCCGACCTCGTTGACGCTGGCCGTCGTCGGCCTGCTCGAATCCCTGATGACGGCGCAGATCGTCGATGAGCTGACC